>JASIGB010000436.1:0-11942 GCA_030045355.1 Bryobacteraceae bacterium | reverse complement strand
GCGATTTCGGCGAAGAGCCGAGCGTTCTCGCCGCGCTCACCGAGCACTTAAAACAGTTCGAGGTGTTAATCACCTACAACGGCCGCACTTATGATCAGCCTTTGCTCGAAACGCGCTTCCGCATGGTGCGGCAGCGTCCGCCGTTCACCTCGCTCGAACACCTGGATTTGCTGCATGGCGCGCGGCGCCTGTGGAATTTGCGATTCGACAGTTGCCGCCTGGTGGAGCTCGAAAATCAGATCCTGGGCGTGGAGCGGCAGGGCGATCTACCCGGCGAACTGATCCCCTATGTTTATTTCGAATACGTCCGCACGCAGGAAATCTTTCGCCTAATGCCGGTGTTTCATCACAATGCGATCGACATTCTGACGCTGGCCTGCCTCACGGCGATCGTGCCGCGGGCGTTTCATTCGCCGGACTTTCATTCACTGGACCAGGCCGAGGTCTTGCACGGCGCGGAACTGGTGGGCCTGGCGCGCTGGTGGCGGCAAGCCGAGCAGCACGAAACCGCGCTGGCGCTTTTCCGGCGGGCGCTCAACAAGAATCTTTCCGACGAGTTGTTGTTCCGCACCATGTGGGATATCGCGGCGCTCGAAAGGAAACTCGGCCGCGAGGACGCAGCGCTTCCGGTGCTCGCCGATCTGGCCGCTTCGCGCAATCCCTGGCGCGCCGCGGCCCTGGTGGAACTGGCCAAATACTATGAACGGCGCGAGCGCAATTATGCCCTCGCGCTCGAAATGACGCGCAACGCGCTGGAACTCGAACCATCTGAAGCGCTCGCCCACCGCGCCGCCCGCCTCGAAAAGCGCGTGGCGCTTCCCAAGACCTCCCGGCTCCTATGACGAAATTCTTCCCGATCCTGCTGGCCGCTTTGATTCTTTCCGGCTGCGCCAAGCCACCCAAGCTGGACATCAGCATGAGCGTCGAAAAACAAAATGCCGATCTCGTCTTAGTGAAGGTCAAGGTGACCAACACGGAGAATCACGCCACCGTGCCGATCGCAGTCGAAGTGACGGGGCAGGCCGAAAACGACGGCCACTGGGGCAAGCCCTCCACGCTGCTGCATCCGGCGGCGTTCGTTCTGAACCGGAAGGAGCAGCGCGAGATCACCGAGTTCTGGCGGGTTCCGGCCCAGGCCGCGCGCACCACTCTCACCGTAAAAGAACAGGAAAATGGAAATCTGCTAAAAACATTGCGGACGGAAAAGGTATTTGTGTCCGATGCCGCGCCAGCCGCGCCTACAACAAAGCCGTGAGATCGGACCACGCCCGCCCCTGCGACTCCGCTACGCCCGCGTGCGTGATTTTCCCGGCGTAGGTGTTCACGCCCACGCGAATGGCCGCGTTGTCGCGGCAGGCTTGCTCCAGTCCTTTGGCGCACAACTCGGCTAAATAGGGGAATGTGGCGTTGGTGAGCCCGTAGGTGGAGGTGTGCGGCACCGCGGCCGGCATGTTCGACACGCAATAATGCAGCACGCCATCGACGAAATAGATGGGATCCGTGTGGGTAGTGGCGTGCGAGGTCTCAAAGCAGCCGCCCTGGTCGATCGCGACATCCACCATCACCGCGCCTGGCTTCATGCCCTTCAGCATGTCATGGCGCACCAGCTTGGGCGCCGACGCGCCCGGGATCAACACGGCGCCGATCACCAGGTCGGCCGTGTGTACCGCTTCCCGGATGGTGTGAGTGTTGGAGGCGAGCGTCACCACCTTGTTGCTGTAGATGTCGTCGAGCACGCGCAGCCGCTCCAGATTGCGGTCGATGATCGTGACATAAGCGCCCAGACCGACGGCCATTTTGGCCGCGTTATGCCCCACCACGCCGCCACCCAGGATCACGACGTTCGCTGGAGCGACGCCCGGTACGCCGCCGACCAAAATTCCTCGTCCGCCATTGGGCCGCTCGAGATAGACTGCACCGATCTGGACCGCCAGCCGTCCGGCCACTTCGCTCATCGGCGTGAGCAGCGGCAGAGAGCCGTCGGACTCGCGGATGGTTTCATAGCCTACCGCGTTGACCTTGGCGTCCAGCAGCTTGCACGTGAGCTCGGGCAGCGGCGCCAGATGCAGATATGTGAACAGGATCAGGCCCGGGCGGAAGTACGCGTATTCGGAGGGCTGCGGCTCCTTGACCTTGATGACCAGATCGGCCTTGCTCCAAACCTCGGCGGCGCTGGAAAGAATTTCCGCCCCGGCGTCGGCGTACTCGCGATCGGGAATCGAGCTTCCCGCGCCGGCCTGCGTCTCCACCAATACACGGTGCCCCGATTCTCGCAACGCCGTTACACCGCTCGGCACCAAGCCGACACGCGTTTCGTGATCTTTGATTTCTTTCGCGACGCCGACGATCATTGCTGGGACGTGCTGGGCGAGGCGCCAGGCGAGGCCACCGGAGGGGCGGGCGCGGAGGACGGCGGTGCAACGGCGCCAGGCCCTTGGGGAACGGCCTGCGAACCAGCGGGCGGAGCACCTGACGGCCCCGGGTCGGATTTGGATGCGGTCAGGCGTTTCGGCCCCAGACCAAGGGCGATGAGCGATAGCGAGCCGATCTTGCCGTCAGGCATGAGGTTCTGATCGGCCTGAAAGCGCTTGAGCGCGTCGATGGAGTCCGGGCCCCACGCGCCGTTCAGTTCGCCGTGAAAGTAGCCCTTGCTCGCGAGCGCCTGCTGGATTTCCTGGTAACGCTCGGGCGTGGGTGTCATTTGGTAATGCACGCTGGCGCGCGTCTTTTTTCCGCGCCGGGTGTACTTGGAAGCTCGCGGCGCCTGGGTGGCCTTGGGCGACCGCAAGCGGGTGCCCTTGGAAGCGGGCGCCGCATGCGGGGCACGGCTGGCATGGGTGGGGGCGCTGGGCTTGGTGCTATGGCCTTTTTTCTTGCTTTTCGGCGTCGTCGCGGCCGACAGGGAAAGCGCCATCGCGGTGAGCGCCACAAGCGGAAGAATTACTTTATGCACGTAACTCCATTGTAAAACGGCCGGGTCGTCGTAAAAACGTCCCTAAAGCCGCCGCGTTTCCTCGAGCGTCCGGCGGAGGACGGGGAGCATGGCTCGATCCTTGTCGCCGCCCAATTCTTCCTTGATCGCGATCAGGGTCTCCAGATCGAGGACCCGAATGCGCAGGCCTTGGCCAATTTCCATCTCGACGGAATGAGGGAGAAGCTCTTCGTAGCCTAGGTCCCGGCCAATGGTTCCCAGCAGGTCCAGCGGGCCATAGCGCGTGACCAAGTTGAGATGCCCGGCGGATGCGAGATGCGACGAGTTGGGCCTCAAACGGCGCTCGGGCTGCATGCGAAAGACGGCGTCAAGAGTGGCGAGCACGGGCAGGAGGCGGTCGATATTAGCAGGATCGCGCGAATGAACAACATCAACATCGAATGTGTTCACCGGCGCTCCATTCAGCACGGCCGCTAAACCGCCCACCAGAATGAAATCCACACCGCCGTCGCATAGCGCACCGAGCGTTGCGGCGTACTTAAGCTCTGGCATTGCGCTCGCGAATCGCGAGAATTTCGCTCGCGCTATCTTCGGCGAGTTGCAGACGCTCGGCCGGCGTCAGCGACAGAAACCAGCGGATCAGCGTCAAATCCACGCCGTCGGGACTGTAATCGGTCAGGCCGCTCAGATCCTCTACGGACATGACTCCGATTCACTTGTGAACGGGCGTGGCGTCGTATTCTTCGTCGGTGACCACGTCGCCCCAAGTAATGGCGCCGCGCGTCACGTTGAACTGCGTTCCGCCTTCGTGCGGCGCCGCTCCGTGCCAGTGCATTACGCCCGGCGGGCAGAAATGCGTTTCACCGGCATGCATTTCCACCACCGGTCCGCCCTTTTCCTGATACAACACGACGCCATCCACCACCAAAATGATCTGCCCGCCCGCATGGCTGTGCCATTTCGTTCGCGCGCCCGGTCCAAAATAAAACTTCACGATGGTGCCGTCCGCGCCCTCCTTAATGGGCTTCACTTCCCCACCCGTGAAATTCGGACTCGGCTTTTCCTGCGAGTACGCGAAGACGCAAGCGGCCAACAGCACCGCGAGTTTCAGATTCCGTGTGATGGCATGCATGGAAGCGATTCCTTATTCCAGGGCAAAGGATATCACATCCTTCGGACGGATCTTTCGCCAATCGCGCGGTTTCAGGCTGCCATCACTTCCGTGAGCACCCGGCGGAATTTTTCCATTTCCGCGTCCGTGCCGATGGACACGCGAATCATGTGATTCAGCGCCGGGAACGGGCGGCCGATCGCCACGCCCTTGGCGAGCATCGCGACTTGCATTTGTCTTGCGTCGCGGCCGGTTTCGATCATGACGAAATTGGCCTGCGGCGGAATGAAGCCGATCTTGCGCTGCGTGAGCCAGGCGCACAGCTCGTCGCGTGTGTGCACAATCTTGGCCTTGCGCTCCTCGAGCAGCTTCGGCCCTAGCTCGAGCGCCGCCAGAACCGCGCGTACGCTGACGATGCTGATGACGTTGTTGCGGTACGGTGTCATGCGCTGGATCAATTCCGGCGGCGCGGCCGCGTACCCGACGCGCAGCCCCGCCATGCCGTAGATCTTCGAGAACGTTCGCGCCACGATGACGTTCTTGCCTTCCTTCACGTACTGAAACGCGCTGGACGCTTCGGGTGATGTCGCGTAGTGCAGGTACGCTTCGTCCACTAGCACGTAGGTGTTGGGGGGAAGATTCGCTACCAGCCACGCCATGTCGTCGCTTGACGTGATGGCGGAGGTCGGATTGTTGGGGTTGCAGACGTAGATCAAGCCGCCGCCGGCCTTCTTGGCTTCAGCCGCCAGGCGCCGCACGTCGGCGCCAAAATTGGAACTGAGCGGCGTCTCGATCACCGGAATGCCCTTGTCTTTGGCCAGCTCAGGAGCGGCCTCGTAAGTTGGCTGCGGCGTAATGAACGGCATCGTGGGCGAAGTAAAAGCCTCCAGCGCCGCGTGAAGAATCTCGCTCGATCCCGCGCCCACTAGAATCTGATTCGCATCCAGCCCCTGGCTGGCCGCGAGCGCCGCATAGAAAGCGGGAAACTCCTGGTAGTGATACCGGTTGGAGGTCCCGATCACCTGCGCCATGGCCTCGATAGAAGCCTGGGGCGGGCCTTCCGGGAATTCGTTTCCATTGATCCAAACGGTGCCGGGCGGTGCGACGCCCGGAACGGCGGCGCGTTGTGCGAACGCGGCCTCGGTGAGGCCGGCTGCGATCATTCCCGCAAAGGCTCGTCGAGTAAGCATGATATTCCCCCTTAGCTGAATGTTTTGCGAAATGCGCAGAACGACGGGGCTGCTCGATGTGGACGGGAAGGGAGCGAGGTGGATCGGCCTTGGATCTGGGACGCACCCGAAACGCGCGGTGCGGCGTCTCTTGGAGGCCAGAATAGCACAAGCTAGGCACGCTACCCTGAAATCGACCATGCTCCCCGGAATCCGATGGCAAAGTCTGGCGGATTATCTTTTCGTGGCCGTTGCCTTCTATTGGTTGTTACGCTGGGCGCGGTCCGCTCGCGCGATGCGCATCGCGCTGGGCGTCGTCGCGCTGCACGCCTTGGCGCTGCTGGCGCGGCGTTTGGACATCGTGGTGGCGAGCTGGATCCTCGACGCCGCGGCGGTGCTCGCCATCCTGGTCCTGTTGCTGGTCTTCCAGCCCGAGCTGCGCCGAGCCTTCATGCGCATGGACACCGCGGTCCGAAACTGGCCTCGGCGCCCCGCCATGGGTCCCACAGCCAGCGGCGTAGTGGCCAACGCCGCATTCGTGCTCGAGCGTAGCGGCCTGGGCGCTCTGATCGTCATCACCCGCAAGGACGCCATCGGCGAGCTGCTCGAAGGGGGCATCGCCCTCGGCGCGGCGATCTCCTCCGAATTGCTGGAGGCCATCTTTCAAAAGGTGTCACCACTTCACGACGGCGCAGCCATTATCGAAGGCGGGCGGCTGGTGAAAGCCAACGTCGTGCTCCCGCTCACGCACCGCGACGACGTGCCGGTGTTCTACGGAACGCGGCATCGCGCCGCACTCGGTCTGGCCGAAAGGTGCGACGCGCTCGTAGTCGCGGTTTCCGAGGAGCGTGGCGAGGTCTCGCTGATGGACGGCCGCAAGACCTACCGTTTTCCCGATCCAAAATCCTTGGCTCTCAAGCTGGAAGGTTTGTCCAGCCCCGCGAACGTCGATCTGAAATCCCGCTTGCGCCGCATGGTCACCACCAATCTCGGGCTCAAGGCCGCGGCGCTCACCCTGGCGGGCGTCATTTGGGCCATGTCGTTTCTGGCTTCCGGCACTACCATTCGCACCATCAGCGTACCGATCGAATTCAGCAACGTGCCCGCGGGCATGCAAGTCACTTCCCAGTCCGCCGACGCGCTCGAAGTCCAGGTTCGTGGAAGCTCATGGATCATGGACTCGGTGAGTCTGGGCCCCTTGGTGGGAAACTTCAATTTGACCAATTTTTCTCCGGGCTGGCACAGCCTGCGCTTCAACCCGCAATCGCTCGACCTGCCGCCCGGTGTCGCGGTCGACCAGGTGACGCCGGAGAACGTTCGCATCCAGGTGGAGAACCTGAGAACCCAGCACGCGCAGAAATGAGCCCGGTCAATTCTCCGACGGCTTCTCCGCGCCATCGATGACGATCATCTCCACCGGCGTTTTCCGGAACTTCAACGTCAATCCCAGTTCGCGCGCGACCGCGGACGACATCTCCGCCCGCAGCGCCGCGATCCACTCGTCGCGGCCCAGCCCATCGGCCACCTCGGGATCCCAGCGCAGCGTGAAGCTGTACGCGCCCGCAAGACCCGTGCCGTCTACCACCGGCAGCCTCAGGTCGCGCGACAGGATCCCGGCGAAATCGCCCATCGTGATCCCCGTGGCCTCCAGATGGTCTTGCACGTTGTTCCATGATCGCCGTCCATCGCCCGCGCGTTGAATTTTCGGACCGTTCTTGCCCAGCCCCAGAACCATGGCCTCCGCGTTCCTGGTTTCACGATGCAGCGTCAATTTGAATCGATCCGCCAGCATAGCTTGCAGCATGGCCATCAATCCCTGGTCTCCCACGGGCTGGTCGGAACGCGCGACGATGTCAAAACGATCCGTGTCCGTCCAATCGGGGCCTCCCAACACGCGCTCCTGCCCCACGTTGTACGCGCCCGCGATCGAGCGTTTCAACGTCACATTCGTGCAGCGCATGAAGCCCTGCGTGGTCTCGCACCCGGAGGGTCCGTGGGATTCCGCGGCGTTCGCGGGATGAATGGCTGCGGCTTCAAACGTCGGCTGCGCGTAGCTCAAACCGGTCGCTAGCGCTGCGATCGTTGCCAATCTCAGCACAGTGTCCCTCTTCGCAATTATGACGCCGCGGAAGGTGCAAGCGCGCGGAACGCATTGGCAAGCGCGCGGAACGCATTGGGATGATAGGCTGTCTCTCGTGGGCGGGAACGTCGCGTCGACTGCATGGCAGCGCTGGATTCGGCAGCCGCAGAAAATGTGGCTGCGAAGGGCTTTCTTTCAGGCGCATCTGTGGAGCGGCATCGCGCTCGGGCTCTACATCTTCCTGATCAGCGTCACTGGGAGCACGCTCGTGTATTGGAACGAGCTGTACCGTGCCGCCACTCCCCAACCGATCGTCTCGAAAGGCCCCGGGCCGGCATTGGCTGACGGCCAGCTCACCGCCGCCGCCAAGCGCGCGTATCCCGGCTATCGCGTGGTCAAAATCAGCCGTGCGCGGAATCCTGATCAGGCCGTCGCCATCAACCTTCAGCGCGGCGATCGGATGAAGTACCGGTTGTTCGATGCACGCAGCGGTGCCGACCTGGGCGATTCGGTTTCCAGCGGAATGCGGCTGGCGTCTATCATCCTGGACCTGCACGACAATCTGCTCGCCGGCCCGCGCGGCCGAATTGCAAACGGCATCGGCGCTCTCGTAGTGCTGTTGGTGGCTTCGACCGGGATTGTCATCTGGTGGCCGGGCAGTAAGACCTGGCGCCGCAGCCTGACGCTGCACCGTCGCGTCGGATGGAAACGCATGACCTGGCATCTGCACAGCATGATCGGCTTCTGGAGCTTTGCCTTCGTGCTGGTGTTCGGGCTGAGTGGGTTTTATCTCTGTTTTCCGGACTGGTTTCAGGACTGGGCCGACCGGCTGCAGCCCGTCACCGGCGCCGGACGAGTCCCCCTAGTGGACCAGATCATTTATTGGCTCGCCTATTTGCATTTCGGGCGCATCGGCGGCATCGGCATTCCGTGCAGCGGCCCCGGATTCTGCGACCAGGCGACCAAGGCCGTGTGGGCGCTGTTCGGACTGGCGCCCGCGGGGATGTTTGTGACCGGCGCCATGATGTGGTGGAACCGCGTGCTCCGCCCGGCACTTCTCTCGCGCAACGTTCGCCGCCCGCTCCCGGCAAGCTTACCGGAGCTGCGGATCGCAGGCGGTGACAGCGCTGCCCCGCCCGCAGGTACCGAATAAGAAACGGATTTTCCTCTGGATTCAGGCCACCTGCACAGGCGAGCCTTATACTGGTGGAGTCCCTAAGAAGGAATCACGAATGCCAGCGACAACCACAACAGCGGAGGCTCTCCGCCAGAAAATTACCAGCCGGACCGCGCGAGTGGGCATCCTCGGCTTGGGATATGTGGGATTGCCTTTAGCCGTCGAATTCGCGCGCGCCGGATTCGAAGTCGTCGGCATCGATGTTCAGCAGAGGCGCACGGAGTCGCTGAACTTGGGCGTCTCTTACGTCCAGGATGTTCCCAGCGAAACGATTTCATCTCTGGTGGACTCCGGCCGGTTCCGCGCCACCAGCGATTTTTCGGTCATTGCCGAGCTCGATAGCATCAACATTTGCGTGCCCACGCCGCTGCGGAAGACCAAGGACCCGGACATGAGTTATATTGTCGCGGCCTGCCAGGAGATTGCCAAGTACCTGCATCCCGGTCTTCTGATTATTCTGGAATCCACCAGTTACCCCGGCACCACGGACGAACTGCTTCTGCCGCTGTTTGAACGTCCGGATAGGAAAGCGGGAGAAGACTTCTTTTTGTGCTTCTCGCCCGAGCGCGTGGACCCGGGCAACACGAGGTATCAAACGGCGAACATCCCGAAAGTAGTGGGCGGCATCACTTCGCGCTGCACTGAAATCGGCTCGCTGTTTTATCAGCAGGCGCTCGAAAAAGTGGTCCCCGTCAGCTCGACCAAAGTGGCTGAAATGGTCAAGCTACTGGAGAATACCTTCCGCATGATCAATATCGGATTGGTAAACGAAATGGCCATCATGTGCGACCGCATGGGGATCAACGTCTGGGAGGTCATTGAAGGCGCGGCGACGAAACCCTTCGGCTTCATGCCGTTTTATCCCGGCCCGGGACTGGGCGGCCACTGCATCCCGATCGATCCGTTTTATCTATCGTGGAAAACCAAACAAGCGGGCATCGAGGCGCGTTTTATCGAGCTGGCTGGATACATCAATGGCCATATGCCGCATTTCGTGGTGGAAAAGGTGCAAAACGCTCTGAACGTCGCCTCGAAACCGCTGCGCGGCTCTCGCGTGCATATCTGGGGCATCGCGTACAAGCGCGACATCGACGATTATCGCGAGTCGCCTGCTTTGGACATTATTCACCTGCTCAAGAAACAGGGTGCTGTGGTGAGTTACACCGACCCTTACGTGCCCGTTGTGAGATTTGAGGGCGAGGAGATGTTCTCCGTGAGCTCGCCTGCGGCGGTTTCCGAGGCGGATTGCGTGGTGATCGTCACCGATCACTCGAACTTCGACTATGCTTCGCTGGTGAACGAAGCCAAGCTCATTGTCGATACGCGAAACGCCCTAAAGCAATACAGCTCCGATAAAATTATCCGCTTGTGAAGGTGCATTGGCAAAGCGCGTCGCGCCTTCCATCTCTCCGGCCGCCAGATGGCCGGGCGGCGAAATATAATGCTGGATGCTTCGGATCTACTACATGAAAACCATTTGCCCGCTGATTTTGCTGGCCACCGTTGTCTTAGCTGAGAAAGCGCCGCCTGAGTTGAAGCCCGGCCTCTACGCGACTTTCAACACATCCAAGGGGACCATCGTCGCGGTGCTCTATGAAAAAGTCACGCCCCTATCCGTGAAGAATTTCGTGGAGCTGGCGCAAGGCACGAAGGCTTGGCGCGACCCGCAGACCAAAGCCATGGTGAAGCGGCCCATGTACAACAACATCACGTTTCACCGGGTGCTGCGCGGCCAGATGATCCAATCGGGCGATCCCACCGGCACTAGCAGGCATGATTGCGGCGTCACGGTTCCCGATGAGCTGCGATTGGGACTGCAGTTCGATCGCTCCGGGCGCCTGGCGGTAGCCAACAGCGGCACGCCGAACTCGGGAGGCTGCCAGTTCTTCATCACAGACGATTTGGTTCGAGATTGGAATCAGCAATATACGATTTTCGGCCAAGTTGTTTCCGGCATGGAGGTGGTGGACGCGATCGCCCACGCGCCTTTGCATGGCGATAAACCGGTCGACCCGGTAAAGCTGATCAGCGTGACGATTTCCCGGGTTGGCCCCGAACCGCCGGCGCGGTGAAGCTTACCTGTTTAACGGTGGGAGCAGTGGCTCGCGCTCTGGCGGAAGGTGCTGATCGACGGCATCCATCATGATGCCTGCTTTGAAATATTCGCCCATGATCATCATGAGCTGCACCGTCCGCTGACGTCCGAAATCGTTCACCATTTTCGCCCAAAGCTCGCTGCTGACCCGGTGTTCCCGAAACAGCGTGCGCCCGAACGTGATCAGCGTTGCGTCCTTCTCGGGGAGTGACGTCACGGGCTTGTCGTACTTGATGACGTCGATGACAGATTGCTCCAAGCCCTGCCGCCGTCCGAAGGTCTCGTGCATGGTCCATTCGAATTGTTGGTCGATCTCCCTGGCGGTGATCAGCACTGCGATCTGAAAGTATCGAGGGCCCACCGGGCTCTTCTCACCGGTCGGAATCCCCAGATCGATTTCTCTCGGGCTGTATATCGAGACGTGTCCCGGTCCCGGTCCTGGCTTGTAGTTGGGCCTCGCGGCCAACAGACGCTGCCCCTCGGCATCGAGGTCCGCGGCGCTAACTGGCGGCAGTCGTGAGAGCGTCACCGGGTTAATATCCGCGGGCAGCGCGTTTTTTTCTTGAGGGACCAGCGGAATCGCAACAACCAGCAGCACGCAAAATCGAATCATCCTCATGAAGTCATCTCCTGGAGTTGGGCATGGCAACTTCAACAGCCGGGATGCGCCGCCGGTCGCGACGAATCCATCCCGGGCTCGGAGTCCAAGATAACAGGATTCAAAGCACCACACCGAAATCACCTGTGTCAGCCACGGGAGGCGTCTCCGCAAACAGGATTACGACCTGGAGCGGGCGGCGCCCGCAACTATCATAGGGAAGTGAAGCTCGTCACCTCCGCGACCTCGGCCGGCATCCTGGCGGCCGTCTTCGCCCTCGGACTCTTCGGCATTGGGCGGAGTTTATGGCTGGATGAAGCCTGGGTCGCGAATTCGATCCTACAGCCAACCCTGCGGGGAATGTTCTTCTACCCGCATTGGCTGCAGACCAGTCCGCCCCTATTCCTACTGCTGGTGCGCGCAGTCTTGCCATGGACGACACCCTCGAACGTGGCGCTTCGCGCCATTCCGCTGCTGATGGCACTGGCTGGCGCTGGATTGATGCTCACCCTGGCGAGGCGCGTGGTCGGGCCGCAACTGGCGGTGCTCGCCACGGCGTTTGTGGTCTTCAATCTCACCGCCATCGAGTATTCGCACACCTTGAAGCAATATAGCGGCGAGCTGGCGGCCAGCGCTGCTCTGCTGGTGGCCGCTTCCTGCTATCTCGTTCGGCCGGGCCGAAAAAATTTCGCATGGCTTTGCGGCACGGCAGCCATCACGCTGCCGCTCTCTTACGCCAACGCATTTCTTCTGCCAGGAATCGTGCTGGTTGTATGGATC
>JASIGB010000435.1:0-3509 GCA_030045355.1 Bryobacteraceae bacterium | reverse complement strand
TTTAACTTTATCTAACGTAGATCCAAACACTTATTGGACCTAAATGACGCCGGTCAAACCGTCTACGTGGTACCGGTCATAACCGACGCTCCTTCCGTCGCGCCTGAGTTGGCGGTAGACTGAGTAACTTACAAATGCCCGAACCAGCCGATCGCAATCTACTTCACCTGTTGGATGGGGTATCGTTCGATCCCGTCTTCATCATCGGCGATCATCGTTCCGGCACCACGCTCCTTTATAAGATCCTGGCGGATACGGGAAGCTTTCAAGTTCTGAATGCCTATCACGTCGTTCATTACGACGAAATCCTGCTCAACCACCAGTCCGGGCGCGAACAAGAGGCGAAACAACAGTTAGCCCGGCGTTTTTCCGAGCTCGGCATCAGCGACCGCATTATCGACCAGGTGCACGCCAGCCCGGACACGCCGGAGGAATATGGGTTCGCGCTGGAAGATTCGCGACGTCCCTATGTTCGGAGTACCAACTTGTCGCGCATGGTCGAGATTTGCCGGAAGCTTCAGTTCACGCAATCCGCTTATAAGCCGTTGCTGCTGAAGAATCCTTGGGATGTCTTGAGCTTTCTGGATCTCGGGACTTTTTTTCCCAACGCACGCTTCGTTTTCCTTCACCGGCACCCGCTGGGCGTAATGAATTCCCAATTGCGAGCCATACGGTCGCTGCTCGCCGTACGCAACGAATACACGATTCTGCTGGCGCAGTGGTATGCCCGGCTGTGGCGATCTCCCCTGCGATTGGCGCTCATGCGGGCGACGTTTGCCGCCGGATCGCCGTGGTGGAGGTCCATCATCCCTCCGCATGTGCTGCGCGCCAACCGCTATTTCGCCGAGAATGTGGAACGGATCCCGGCGGAGGATCGCATATCGGTTACCTACGAAGAGCTATGCCGGAACCCACGTGAGACCGTCGGGAAGCTGCTCGGATTTCTGGGCGCCGAGCCGGCGGCCCGCCTGAATTACGAATCTATGATTTCGCAGCGGGATGCGGAGCTGTTGCCGGAAATTTCCCAGCATCGCGAACAAGTACTCAGCGGCTTCGGGCCTTATCTCGCGGCGCATGGATACATGGAGTAAAGGTCTAGCAGTACTAATCTTGCCAACCAGAATCGCGCCCGCTATCCTAACTATACTAAGTTCGCCTCCGTTGCCGGATTAATTCTGGCGTGGGGGAGCAACTTGGGCGGGGGGAAGTGGAATTGAATTGTTGCCGCACAGCGCGGTTGGGGGACCGGGCGCAATGAAGGTGCTCGTCATCGGACTGGACTGCGCGGCGCCGGAAATTCTGCTGCGGCGTCCCGAGTTGAAAAACGTCCAGGCGCTCATGCGGCAAGGATGCTATGGCCGGCTGGAAAGCATTATCCCTCCCATTACGGTTCCGGCGTGGATGTGCATGTCGACCAGCCAGGATCCAGGATCGCTCGGAGTATACGGCTTTCGAAACCGCGTCGATCATGGTTATTCGAATCTGGGCATCGTGAATTCCGCCTGCATCCAAACCCCGGCCATTTGGGACGCATTAGCTAAGCGCGGCTTGCGTTCGGTGGTGGTGGGGGTGCCCCCGAGTTTCCCGCCGCGGCGCATTAACGGCGTCAACGTGGGATGCTTCCTGACGCCGGATGCGCGGACGGCCGAATACACCTGGCCGCCCAGCGTCAAATCCGAAATTGAGGCGCTAGTGGGCGAGTACCCCGTGGACGTGAAGGGATTTCGCACCGACAAGAAAGACTGGCTCCGCGACCAGATCTTCGTCATGAGCCGCAAACAATTCGAGGTGGTCCGGTATCTGATGGCGACGCAGGATTGGGACTATTTTCACTTCGTCGATATCGGGCTGGATCGCGTCCATCACGGATTTTGGAAGTTCTACGATCGCGAGCATCGCCAGTACGAGCCGGGCAATCCCTACGAATCGGTGATTCCGGACTACTATGCGCACCTGGATGAGCAGATCGGGAGCATGCTGGAGCTGATCGAACAAGACACCACGGTTCTGGTGGTTTCCGATCACGGAGCGCAAAAGCTCGACGGCGGATTTTGCGTGAACGAGTGGCTGGTTCGTGAGGGACTCCTGGTGTTGAAGGAACGCCCCGCGACGCCTACACCGTTCTCGCCGTCGATGGTGGACTGGAGCAAGACCAAGGTCTGGAGCGAAGGCGGATATTACGCGCGCGTCTTCTTCAACGTGGAAGGGCGCGAGCCGCAAGGCGTCATTCGGCCATCGGAATATGAGGCGTTTCTCGCCGAGATGACCTCGCGCTTTGAAGCCTTGCCGGACGACCTCGGCAATCCTATGGGCAGCCTGGTCTTCCGCCCGGATCGCATTTATAAGCACGTCAACAACGTCGCGCCCGATCTGATCGTGCATTTCGGAGCGCTGGCCTGGCGATCCATCGGCGGCGTCGGCTATGACACCCTTTACCTCCAGGAAAACGACACGGGACCGGACGACTGCAATCACGCGCAGTTCGGAACGTTCATTCTGAGCGGTCCCGGAATGCCCGCGCGTGGCGAAATTGAGGGCATGCATCTGCTGGATATCGCACCGACGCTGCTGGATGTGATGTCGCAGCCCATCCCTGAAGCCATGCAGGGGACCAGTCTCTTAAAGCGAGGTGTCGCCCAGGGCGTCTCCGATTGAGGTTGTAAATGCCGGACAGTGTTCCCAGCCACGAAGCTTCCGCTTGTCCCACGCTGAATCACGTTTTCGCCCATAGCGTGGAGCATGTCCATCACCCGGTTCTGCTCTCGTTTCGCAGCAAGGGGCGCGTCCAGAGTTATTCGAGCGCGGAATTCCATCAAGCCGTTTTCTCGCTTTGCCATTCCTTCCTGGAAGCCGGCCTGAAGCCGGGAGGTTCGGTGGCCGTTTTGTCGGAAAATCGCCCTGAATGGCATATCGCCGATTTCGCGATTCTGCTGTGCGGGCTGGTGTCCGTACCCGTATACACCACGTTCTCGGTTGCGCAGATGCGTTACGTCCTGGAGCACAGCCGCGCGAGTGCTCTGCTGGTTTCAAGCGACCAGTGGCAGAAAGCCGGCGCGGCGTTGGCGGCGGATCTCCCCGCGTTGAAGTGTGTGATCACGATGGATGGTGACAACCAGCACTCAGCCTCGTGCCTCCCGCTGGCCGAAATATTGCCTCGGAAGACCAGCGCCGAATTCCAGCGGCGGTTGCTGCGCACGGCCACGGCGATCGATCCCCGCACTCTCGCCACAGTAGTCTACACGTCTGGAACCACCGGCGTTCCCAAGGGCGTGATGCTTGCGCACGGCAACCTGGCGAGTAACCTGACCGAGTGCATCCGGCGGATCGCGCTACGCTCCATCCCCGGCGCGCTGACTGTCCTTCCGCTGGCGCATATCTTCGAGCGCTTGCTCTGCTACGGCTACTTCCGGATGGGGATTCCGATCGCGTACGGAGATCCGCACGCTTTGGCGGAATTGCTCCCGGTTCACCGGCCCGCCGTGATGGGCTGCGTGCCGCGGATTCTCGAA
>JASIGB010000434.1:0-5171 GCA_030045355.1 Bryobacteraceae bacterium | reverse complement strand
ACGGCGGGCGTGATGCAGTTCGGCTTCTCGAAATCGTACGAGTGGCTGCCGCGCGAGCGCGAGCTGCTGGCGGCCGCGGCGGAGCGCTGCCTCATGGCGGCCGAAAAGGCGCGCCTGGTGGAACATTTGGCGGCGCGCGAGGAGCAGGTTCGCCAGCTCGCCGAGCACATGCTGCACGTCGAGGAGATGGAGCGCCGCCGCATCAGCCGCGAGCTGCACGACGAAGCCGGCCAATCGCTGCTGTGCATCCGCCTGCAAATGGAGCTGCTCGAAGGCGCGATCCCGGCTGAGTACGCCGAATGGATCGGCAAACTGCGGGAGGCGCGCGACCTCACCGAGCGGACGATTCTCGAAATGCGCCGGCTGATCGCTGCATTAAGCCCGGCGGTATTAGAACAGCTCGGCCTGGGAGCGGCGATACGCCAACTGGTGAATCGGTTCCGCCGGCTGCACCCCATCCGCGTCAAGCTGCTGCTCGGTCGCCTGCGGCGGCTACCGCAACATACTGAAATCATTGTGTATCGTCTGGTGCAGGAATGCTGTAACAACATCGCCAAGCATTCGGGCGCGAGCAACGTAAACATTTCCGTCAGTTCCGCCGATGGATGGGTCAGACTGGCCGTTGAAGACAACGGAGTCGGGTTTAGAGTCGAGGAGGCGCTGGCTCGGAAAGATTCGTTTGGACTTTCTGGCATGAGGGAGCGCGTTGCCCTACTCGGTGGCAGGTTCGAGATTCGCAGCTATCCCCAAAACGGGTCCGGCAACGGAGCCGGAATGGGCAAGAGATCGGTCGATCGCAACAGGACAGGACGGGGAACCAGGATTTTGATCCGTCTTCCGGTAGCCGAGTCGGTGCCGGAATCTACCGCGGTTGAGCCGGTGGCCGCCAAACCGATAGGAGGCAGACCGACGGGAGCGCGTCACGCGCGGAGGTTGAGAGTGGCCGGAACGTAGATCCGGCGAGACTTGGCCGTAGCGGAAGGATCGGCTCCGGTATGGAAATGAAGCTCCACAGGAACACTCAAGCTTTGGAAAGGGATTCGAAACACTCACTGGGGTAGACGATATGGCCAAGACTCGCATCATGCTGGCGGACGATCACACGCTGTTCCGCCAGGGCATCAGAACCCTGATCTCCGCGGAAGCAGATATGGAAGTAGTGGGCGAAGCCTCCAACGGCGGCGATGCTGTCGAGAAGGCCACCGAACTCCGCCCGGACGTGGTCCTGATGGACATCGGCATGCCCGGCCTCAGCAGCTTCGAAGCCACGCGGCAAATCAAGAAAAACCGTCCCGAAACTAAAGTCCTATTCCTCACCATGTACGACGACGAAGATTACCTGGTGGAAGGCATGGAAGTCGGCGCGAGCGGTTACGTGCTCAAGGACAGCCCTTCGAATCAGCTCGTGGCCGCGGTCCGCGACATTTGCCGCGGCGGGAGCTATCTCAGCCCGCGGATGCTGTCCCAACTGGTGGATGACTTCCGGTCCCGCATCAAGTCCGCCAACCGGCTGCCCCGCTTCGCCACTCTGACCACGCGCGAGCGCGAAGTCTTGAAGATGCTGGCCGAAGGCAATTCGGTGAAAGAAATCGCCTGCGACCTGAACCTGAGCGTGAAGACGGTGGAAGCCCACAAGTTCAACCTGATGCGCAAGCTGGATATCCACAATAAAGCTCAGCTCGTGCAATACGCCATCCAGAAGAAGATCATCAAGATCCCCAATCTCGCCTAGGGCGAGGACCCGGCGGTAACGGGATTCGCCCGCCGATCTCGCGCGCTACTATGAAGTCGGTGTGAACCGGCCCATCCTGACGGTACCCGTCCAAAAAATCGAGAACGATTCCTCGGCCCCGTTCCAGGACCTGGTGGCTGTGGAAGAGCCGCTCGAAATCCGCCTGGGCTCGAAATCCATCTCCGTCACCATGCGCACGCCGGGCCACGATTTCGAACTGGCGGCCGGATTTTTGTTCACCGAAGGCATCCTGCGCGGCGCCGGCCAGATTCGCGAAATCCGCTGGTCGCACAACGAGAGCGGCAACGCGCGACAACTCGGCAATTCAGTCACCGTGGAGCTGAATCCGGGCGTCGAAGTGGATCTGGATCGCCTGGAGCGGCATTTTTATACCACGTCGAGCTGCGGGGTTTGCGGCAAAGCGTCGATCGAAGCGATCGAAGCGCAAGGCTGCGCGATGCCGGCACCCGATACGCCGGTGGTCGAAAAATCCGTCATTCATTGCCTGCCCGAGGCCTTGCGCCGCGCCCAGCCAGTGTTCGAGCGAACGGGAGGACTGCATGCGGCGGCGCTCTTTTCACCCGGCGGAACGCTGGAAGTCCTACGCGAGGACGTCGGCCGGCACAATGCTGTCGATAAACTGATCGGCGCCGAACTGCTCGCGCATCGCATCCCGCTGAGCGAGCGTCTACTATTTGTGAGCAGCCGCGCCAGCTTCGAACTGGTTCAAAAAGCGTTAATGGCCGGCATTCCGATTTTGGCCGCCGTGGGCGCGCCATCGAGTCTCGCGGTAGAAACCGCGCTGCGCTTCCAGATGACTCTGGTTGGCTTCGTGCGCGACCGCCGATTTAACATCTATTCAGGAGCATCCAGAATTCAATGAAACTCCGCATCCAGGGAAACTCGCTGCGGCTGCGGCTGAGCCAATCGGAAGTGGCGCAGTTCAGCAAGACCGGATTTGTCGAAGACAGCATCCAGTTTGCGCCCGGCGCGAGCCTCAGCTACACGATCGAGACCGCCTCGACACTGCACGCGCCGCTTGCTACCTTTCAGGATCATTGGCTGAGAGTGCAGGTGCCGTCGGCGACCGCGCAGGATTGGTACACCACCGATCGTGTGGCGATCTCGGCCGATCAATCCGTCGGTGAAGAGAAGACACTCTCCCTCCTGATCGAGAAGGATTTTAAGTGCCTGCACTCGGGCGACCAGCGCGATCCCGACGCGTACCCGAATCCGCTCGAAGAACCGGTGCGCTAGGTCCGCTACTAGGCCGCGACCCATGAGGGAGTGGAAATGGAAAAGGGCGCCGATGAGATCGTGCGCCCTTCGCCGCGTCGTTCGGAATCGACCCTGGAGTTATGACGTCTTAGTCCCCTTCTCATCGGGGCTCCGGGGCAACCCTCGAACTACCTTCGTGATGCTATCACGAAATCTTCTCGCCGATCGCCTTGGCCTGCAAAAACTGCAACAGGTAGTCCGGACCGCCGGCCTTGGAGTCCGTCCCTGACATATTGAAGCCGCCGAAGGGGTGGGCGCCCACCATCGCTCCGGTGCACCTGCGGTTGATATACAGATTGCCGACGAAAAACTTGTCGCGTGCCTGGCGAATCTTGTCTTTGTTCTTGGTGTACACCGCGCCGGTGAGGCCGTATTCGGAATCGTTCGCCAGATCGAGCGCGTGATCGAAATCGCGCGCCTTGGCCACAGCCAGCACCGGGCCGAAAATCTCCTCCTGGAAGATGCGCGCCTTGGAATCGATGTCGGCGATCACGGTGGGTTGAACAAAATAACCGTCGCCTGGGGCGCGCCCGCCGCCCGAGATCAGCCGGCCCTCAATCTTCCCCACCTCGATATAGTCCAGAATCGACTTCATGGCGCCCTCGTTGATCACCGGGCCCATGTAGTTTGCCGAATCGTCCGCCGGCCCCACTTTTAGCCCGGCGACTTCGGCTTTCAGCTTCGCGACGAACTCGTCGTAAACGGCGGCGTCGACGATCGCGCGCGAGCAGGCCGAGCACTTCTGCCCCTGATACCCGAACGCCGACCACAGCACGCCCTTGACGGCGCTGTCCAGATCCGCCTCGCGATCGACAATGATGGCGTCCTTGCCGCCCATTTCGGCGATCACGCGTTTGATCCAGACCTGCCCTTTGCGCGGCTTGGCCGCCAGTTCATTGATGCGCAACCCCACTTCCTTGGATCCGGTGAACGCGACGAAGCGCGTGAGCGGATGCTCCACCAGGACGTCGCCCACTACGGCGCCGCTGCCGACGAGCAGGGAGAATGAGCGCGGCGGAAAGCCGGCTTCGAGCAGCACTTCGGCGAATTTCGCGGCGATGGTGGGTGTATCGCTGGAGGGCTTGAGCACCACCGTATTGCCCGCCACCAGCGCGGCCACGGTCATCCCCACCATGATCGCCAGCGGAAAATTCCACGGCGGAACGATCACGCCGACGCCCAGCGGCAGGTACAGCAATTCGTCTTTCTCGCCGGGCAACTGCACCAGTGGATCGGGCTTAGCCAGGCGCAGCATCTGGCGGGCGTAATACTCGCAGAAGTCGATGGCCTCGGAAACGTCGGCGTCGGCCTCCGGCCAGGTCTTGCCTGCTTCATACACCAGCCAAGCGTCGAACTCGAACTTGCGCGCGCGAAACAGCTCGGCGGCGCGCAGCAATATCCGCGAGCGCGTTTCGGGCGGCGTCGCGGCCCATTCCGAAAAATAGGCGTGCGCGGCTTCCACGGCTTCGCGCGCCTGCGCGGCCGTGGCCTTATGGTGCACGCCCACCACTTCGCCCGGTCCGGATGGATTCAACGACTTCAGCAGATCGCCGGTCTTCTCGCGCCGGCCGGCGATGAGCAACTCGTATTCGCGGCCGAGTTGGGAGCGCACCTGGGCCAGCGCGCGTTCCATGGCTTCGCGGTTGGCCGCGCGCGTGAAATCGGCGACGGGCTCGTTAACGAACGGCTTGGGAGCAACGACCGGCTCAGCGACTGTACTGCTCATGAAATACCCCTTATCCCTTCAAATTGGACGCGGTGCTCTCGACGATCTTGCGCCCGCGTTCGAACATATCCGCGGCTTCGTCGGCCAGCTTGCGGCCGCGTTCGTACATCTCGCGCCCGCGGTCGATCAGATCGCTGCCCGAATCGGCCAGCGCATCGCGGCCCTTCTGCGCCTTGCGCGCGATCTGCCGCCGCGTATCTTCGCCCGACGCCGGAGCATATAACAGTGCCACCGTCGCTCCAACGGCAATCCCCGCCATGAACCACACCACTTTACTGCCGTAATCCTGGTCCGCCATGAGGCCTCCTGATTTATTTTAACGCCCGAAACCTCGCTCGATCCCCTACAATCAAGACGTGAATAACGGACAGGATCTCATCACGGTGTTTCGGTCGATGGACGCGGACGCCAAGGAAGACGCCGAGGTCATCATGG
>JASIGB010000433.1:0-4276 GCA_030045355.1 Bryobacteraceae bacterium | reverse complement strand
CCGGAGCTACGACGATGAGAGGCAATCCGCTGACGCTGCTGGGACCCGAGTTGAAGGCCGGCGAGAAGGCGCCCGATTTCAGCGCGGTGAACGATTCGCTCCAGCCGGTGAATCTGGCCGGGACCGGAAAATCCGTGCGCATCTTCAGCGTGGTGCCGTCGCTCGATACGCCCGTCTGCGACGCGCAGACCAAGCGTTTCAATGAAGAGGCCGCTAAGCTTCCGGGCGTTGAGATCTACACCATCAGCATGGATCTGCCGTTCGCGCAGAAGCGCTGGTGTGGCAATTTCGGCATCGACAAGATCAAGATGCTCTCCGATCATCGCTCGGGCTCCTTCGGCGAGCACTACGGAACCTTGATCAAAGACATGCGCATCGAGAGCCGCGCGATTTTCGTGCTCGATAAAGACGACACCATCAAGCATGTCGAATACGTGAAGGAAGTCGCCGACCACCCCAATTACGAAGCCGCGCTCGCCGCCGCACGGTCGCTGGCGAAGTAGCGCCTCATGCTTCGGCCGCTTCGGAACCGCGAGGAGCGCGCCCGCATTGACAGTGCGATCTCCGCATACTATTCGTCGTTGTCCGTCCAGGAAGCGGCCGAGCACGCCGCATGGGGCGAATTCGCTCTCCGCGAATTCACGGCGGGCATGAAGGACCCGCCAAGCAACTGTGCTCGCTCGATGCTTCGGGGGCTGAGCCACCGGTGTAAGCCATTGGGGGCTTGACAGCGCACCCGCGGGCCGTGCCAGGGCTCACTCACAAAGTCCAGCGCCCGGAATGCCGATATTCCTGCTCATGGAGCACGTCAAACTGCTGATCTCCCTGCTGGCCTTAGCCGGAGCGCTTTCAGCACAGCCTAGCCTCAGGATCACTTCTCCGGCCGACGGGACAACCGTCCATCCGGGCGATTCTTTAACCGTGGCAGTCACGGCCTCACCTACTGAAGACAGCTTTCTGGGCGTGTTCATTGGTGCGCCCGATCCGCTGGGGGTGCCCTTTAGCAAGGTCAATCGCGCACAGCCGCCATTTCGGTTCACGATTGAGGTGCCCCGCGACACCCGGCCGACGGCTTACGCCCTGACCGCCGGTGGGGTCACGGCGTCCCGGCAATTCGTGTATTCCACTCCAATCGAGATCCTGGTCGAACGCGCCGACTCTCCCGTCAGCATCGACGTCTACCCCGTCATCGCCGATTTCACCATGGACCAGAAACGCTACTTCTCCGTCACTGGCCGCTACGCCGACAAAACCGAAGCCGATCTCTCGCAATCTAGCCGCATTAAATACGTCTCGGAGGACCCCGAAATCGCCACCGTAGATGCCCAGGGCATCGTAAGCCCGGTCGCGCCAGGCAAAACAAGGATAACCATCACGTATGACAATCTGCGCAAAGTAATACCGGTCATCGTCCGGCAGGACCACTAAGCACCGGCCGACCCCGTCCTACTCCTGCCTCAGCGCCTTCATCGGATCGATGCGGCTCGCGCGATGCGCCGGCAAAAAGCTCGCCACAAGCGCGGCGATGATCAGTACGGCAATCATTAGCCCGAACGTCAGAGGCTCAATCGAGCGCACACCTTCGACCAGGCGCACCAGCAAACGGGCCGCTGCGAACGCGCCCGCGATCCCGACGCCTACGCCAGCCAGAATCATCGCCAGGCTCTGCCGCAAGATCATCCACACCACCTCGCGAGCGCTCGCACCCAATGCCATGCGCACGCCAATCTCGGGCACACGTTGGCTGGTCAAATGAGCCAGCAGACCATAAATTCCGATGGAAGCCAGCAGCAACGCCAGCGCGGCGAAGGCTCCAAACAAGATCAGGAGAAAACGTTGCCGGGCGAGCGATGCCTCGGCAAGCTGCTCGAACGTACGAATTTCGTACATCACTTGATCGCCGCTCGCGCCACGCACCTGCGCGCGCAAAGGCTCGACGACGCTCAGCGGATTGACGCTCGTGCGAACCGCGACGGACATCAGCTCGGACCAACGGCGCACCAACGGGTCCGGCACTTGCGCGAAAGGATAGTAAAGCTGGGCCCGCACTTGCGCTTGATCGTCGGATGCCAATCCCCATTGGCGCACGTGGCCCACCACACCGATCACGGTGAGCGGGGCTGGCTCAAAAACCGTCCAGATGTGTTTGCCGATGGGATCTTGAGCGCCGAACGCCTGGCGCGCCATCACATCATCGATCACCGCCACCAATTCGCTCCCTTTGCGATCGGCGTCGGTGAAGAAGCGTCCTCGCTGAAGCGCTATGCCCGTGACTTTCAGATAGTCCGGCGTCACACTGTTAGCCAGCATGATCGGCTCACGCTCGTCGAACTGATCGCGAGGAGCCAGCGAATACGGAATCGGGTTGCTTCCCAAGCGCATGGGCACCGTGTCCACCATGGCGATCGCGTTCACGCCCGGCACGCGCCGCGCGCGGCACAGAAGATCCTGCCAGGCCGCGCGTGTGCGATCGGGATCTTCGAGCGTCGCGGGCGAGAGCGCGATTCGCGCCGTAAGCACGTTGCGAATGTTGACCCCGGGGTCGAGCGCGGCCAAGCGCAGCAGCGTTCGTCCGAGGATTCCGGCCGATACCAGCAGCACCATCGCGATCGCGATCTCCGCAATCACAAAGGCACGATGCAAGCGGCGCGCGCCGCCGGTAACCGTCCGCGATCCGGCGCGCAATGCGCGGTCCAGCGCTCCCGCGGGCGCTCGCAGCGCCGGCGCCAGTCCGAAGAGCAGCCCGCTGACAAACGAGACGCCGGCCGCGAACAACAGCACGCGCCCGTCCATCTGAAGTCCTTCGGCCCGCGGCAATCCACCCGGCCAAAACGCCACGAAAGGACGGACGCCCGACGCGGCGAGCAGGACGCCCAGTGTCCCGCCCGCCAGAGCTAATACGGCGCTCTCGGTCAGGCACTGCCGCGCCAGCCGGCCGCGGCTCGCCCCGAGCGCTGCTCGCATCGTGAGTTCACGTTCGCGCGAAAGTGCGCGCGCCAGCAGTAAGCTCGCAATGTTCGCACACGCGATCAACAACACCAGGCTGACCGCGCCCAGCAGCAACCACAGCGTGGAACGCGCGTCTCCCACTTCGGGACGCAGCGGATAGACGACGAATGTGCGCCTGCGATTCGATTCCGGATATTCTGCTTCGAGCCGTCGCCCGAGCACCGCTAGCTCGCGGCGCGCTTGCGCCAGCGTCGCGCCGGGCCGCAGACGCGCCACAACCCGAAACCTGTGAATCTCTCGATTAGCCAGTGGCGGCACTGTGGTCTGCCCCAGCGGCGTCAACACATCGAATTCGAAATCCTCCAAGCGGAAATTCGGCGCCGTCACTCCCACAACCGTATACTGCTTTCCGTCAAACGTGAGCGGCGCGCCGATCGCCGTTGCGTTCCCTCCGAAGCGCCGCTGCCACAAACCATGGCTAATGATCGCCACCGGCGCCGCTCCAGGCCGGTCGTCTTCCGGCACGAACTCGCGGCCCCGCGCCACGTGCACGCCCAACATCGGGAGCAAATCGCTTGAGATCTCCAGACCATCGACATATTCGGCCGCGCCCGGCGCACTCACGGTACCGCTCTCGAAGCCCCATGCCGCCATCTCCAGCGATCCGGCTTCGCGCTTCGCATCGACATAGTTCGGATACGCCACGCCCCACAGATTCCCGTCCACCGTGCTCCAGTTGGTCTGCTCGCGCACTCGCACCAGCCGCCCCGGATCGCGGTAGGCGAACGGCTTCAACAGCACGGCGTTCAGCAGCGTGAACATCGTGGTGGTGGCGCCGGTCCCCAACGCCAGCGTCACCAGCGCGATGGCGGCGAACCCCGGCCGCTGCCGCAAAGTTCGCAGCGCGTAGCGGACGTCGCGTACGAGATCCTCCAGCCAGATGTTCCCCCGTGCGTCGCGGCAGGCCTCCTTCACTTGCTCGGGCCCGCCCACGGCGATCCTGGACAGCCGACGCGCTTCTTCAGGACCGTGTCCGCGCGCGATCAAGTCGGCCGCGTGCTGCTCGAGATGGAATTCCAGTTCCTTGTCGAGCTGCTGTTCCATGCGTCTCCGCCGCAATAATCGACCGAGCCACATCATCGTTATGATACCTCGCACTTCTACATATCACGAAACAGGTAGAAGCGCAAGGTGTCATTCTCGACCCGCGGCGCCGCCCGGCGACTCCCGCGCCTCGTAACCGCGGCATGCGAGCACCGGCAACCGGGGATATTTGGGAAAGCTCGGGTCGGCCTTCGAGAGCCGGCAGAGATAGAACACCGATCCG
>JASIGB010000432.1:0-3286 GCA_030045355.1 Bryobacteraceae bacterium | reverse complement strand
GGATTACGAAGCGTTCGGACGATCGCTTGCGCGCGAGATCCCCGCGCGGCCGTTCTCCTTCGAAGTCCTCTCCGACGATTTCGACGAAATGGAGCACCAGGCGCTCGAAATCTCGACCTGGGGTGACAACGTTTACGTCAAAATCCCGATCACCGATACGCGTGGCCGAAGTTCAGCCGCACTCGTCAAGCGCTTGGCGCGGCAGGGCGTGAAGCTCAACGTGACAGCGCTCATGACGATGGAGCAAGTGGATACCGTGGTACCGGCGCTCTCAGACGGTCCCCCGAGTTGCATCTCGATCTTCGCCGGCCGCATCGCCGACGCCGGTATAGACCCGCTGCCGATTCTAGGCGCAGCACTCGACCGCATCCGTCCTTACCCGCAAATGGAGCTGATCTGGGCCAGCCCGCGCGAGTTGTTCAACATCGTGCAGGCCGAACAGATCGGGTGCCATATCATCACGGTCACGCACGATTTATTGAAGAAGCTGCCGCTGATCGGGCGCGATCTCGACGAGTACTCGCTCGATACAGTGAAGATGTTCGTCAACGATGCGAAAGCGGCGAACTTCGCGTTGCAGGCGCGTGTTCCAGTGCGGAATTAAGCCGTTTCCTTTTCGAGCTCCATCGCTCTTTGGCGTTCGAACCGCAGCTTGCCCTGGTATTCCTGATAGAGCGTAGTGAATCCCGCCCACCAGTATCCGCCCACAAACAGCAGCAGGAACGGAATGGCCAGGAAATTCCAGGTGTCGATCGCGTACACCACCATCAAGACGAAGTACGCGCCCACCGCCAGTTCCGCGTAGGGCAGCCATCCGCTGCGCCGCTGGTAGGTGGCGTTCTGGATTTTTACTTTGCGGTCGCCGACCGCGTACTTGGGCGTGCGCGCGAATGCCGATTTGATTCCCAACAGCGCTTCCAGAACCGCTTTGCTGTTGATCAACGTCAGCGCGATGCCGGCCGCCATCAGTGCGGGCATCAAGGCGATGGCACGCTTCCAGTTCTTGCGGTCGAGTTCGCGCTGCGCAAGCAAATAAAAGGCCCATAGCGAGCAGAAGGACGCGATAATCAGCGGTAAATCGATGGTGAGCATCTGGAAGACGCCCATATAAAAGCGCACGATCATCACCGGCAGCATCAGCGCCGCCATAATCAGCATCAGCGGATAAGAGATGTTCGGCGTCAGATGGCAGAAAGCTTCTAGCTTCACGCGCCACGGTTCGTTAGAGCGCAGAATGCGCGGCAGCAGCTTGATCGCGACCTGCGTCAGCCCTTTGGCCCAGCGCGACTGCTGCACTTGAAACCCGTAAGTATCAACGGGCAGCTCGGAAGGGCAATCGACCGTGGGGACGTAGATAAACCGCCAGCCTTTCAGTTGCGCCCGGTAGCTCAAGTCCGAATCCTCGGTAAGTGTGTCGTGCTGCCAACCGCCCGCGTCCTCGATCATGCTGGCGCGTAGGATACCCGCCGTTCCGTTAAAATTGAAAAACAGCCCGCCGCCGAAACGCGCCCCGTGCTCCACGACGAAATGGCCATCCAGCAGCATTGCTTCCACTTCAGTGAGCAAGTTAAAGTGCCGGTTGAGGTAGCTCCAGCGCGTTTGCACGATGCCGATCTTAGGATCGGTGAAGTGGTGGATGGTGCCTGCCAGAAAATCGCGCGGCGGGATGAAATCGGCGTCGAAGATGGCAATGAATTCGCCGGTGGCGGTCTTCAGTCCCTCCTGCAGCGCGCCCGCTTTGAATCCCGCGCGATTGTCGCGATGCAGATACTCGATCGGCACGCCCGCGGCCCGATATGCGCGCACCAGCGCTTCGGTGAACGGACGCGTGTCATCGGTAGAATCGTCGAGCACCTGGATTTGGAGCAATTCGCGCGGATACTCCATCTGCACCGCCTCTTCGAGCAGCCGCTCCACCACGTAGCGCTCGTTATAGAGCGGAAGCTGGATGGTGACACGAGGAAGCTTCTCCCAACGCTTGGGCGGCTCGGGAGAAAGGCTGCGCCGGTGCTTCAAATACTTCCGGATCATCTCGAAGCGATGGCAGCCGTAAAAGGAAAGAACGATCAGAATGGCGAAATAAGGAATGAGCAGTGACCAATCGAACAGCTCCAGACGATGCACTCCGGCGAACGTGTCGTCGAACATCGAACGCATCAACTGGTCGGTGGTGGATGTTGCTAACAGTAAAATGGGTACAGCGGTCGCTATCACCATAAAGGTCTAGGCAACGAACAGGGTTGGACGCCGTGGACCGGACGGCGTAACAAGCACCTCAACATTCTAACCTAAAATTCTTCGACGAGTTAATTTGTCTGTCAGCGTTAAGTAAGTTGCCTTACGCTTGCTTAACGGGCGCCGCCGTACAATGGAGATAACGTGAAGGCACTGCTGCTCCTGGGATTCTGCGCGTTGCTTGGGGCGCAGGATAACCCACAACAGGATCGGCCGCAATTCGTGTGGCAAGCGCAGGTGGACGGTAGCGCGACGCTGCGTCTTACCGGCAAGCGGTTGTCACTCCTGGAGCGAGACGGAGCGATCGCGAAGCTAAAGTATCATTTTTCCGACGCCTTGCCCGAGGTGCAGCAGAAGGCGCGCCTGCAAGTGCTCGAGGGCCGCGGCTACGTCCACATCGTGGAGCAGCCGTCCCTCGACAACCACTACACGCTGGTGGTCGCGATTGAAGACCCGCAGCCCGGTAGCTCCTTCTACTCCATCGAGTTGTACTGGGATACTGCGGACAATTCATTCGAGCACGCCGAAAAGACCGATCGGGTTTCTTGGACCGGGCGTGTGGAGCACGGAGCTATCGTCGGTTGCCGCGCGCGAACTTGCGTTGCAAGCGCGGAGCCGGGGGCGCCGGCGGGCGGGGGAGCGAGCGGCGAGCGATTCAAATTTTCGCATCCCTTGCCGGATCGCGACGTCGAAGTGCGCTTGCGGGATGTCGACGGCCGCGGCGAAATTCGGCTGATCGAGCAGCCGCGCGCGGGCAACAACTACACCGCGCGCGTCCAGATTCGCGATCCGCTCCCCGGGTCGGGCGACTATTTGTTCGTGCTGGTATGGGACCGGGCGAGTGCGAAAGACGAGAAAGCGTCGAAGAACCCAGCGGAATCCGCGCAGGCTTTCGAGCCCGTGGGGCGCGGATTTCTGTGGAGCGGAACGGTGAATGGGCGTTTGCGGGTGACGCTCGAAGGCGGGGCGAGTTTTTCGCAAGTCGTCGCGGGCGCTCCGGTTCAGAACGAGGACTCCGAGATATTGCGCCCGTTGCCGCAACGCGCGGATG
>JASIGB010000431.1:0-4820 GCA_030045355.1 Bryobacteraceae bacterium | reverse complement strand
GCGGACTCAAAGAGGTTCGCGGGCCCATCGAGGCGCCGAAGACCAATCGCCCGGTGCGCCTCCCTTCGGGCGAGCCGAATTTGGCGGGCGACTGGGCGCCCGTGCAGTTGGTGATGGTGAATGCGAAAGGCACTGGCGGAGGTTTGGTTCCGCTCGATAAGCTGAGCGATTACAAGCCGGGCGATCGCCCGGCGGTGAATTTTCGGGCGCGCCCCGGTCCCGGACCGAGGCTCTACGGGGGAACCGAACTCACCCCAGCCGGAGAGAAAGCTGCTCAGGAGGTCAAGCGCGAGGATAACCCGCGCTTCCACTGCCAGACCACCAGCATTCTTTTCGATTGGACTTTCGACGGTCCGGTCGACCGGATCACGCAGAACAAAGACACCATCACGCTCCAATACGGCCAGTTCGGGTTCAAGCGCACCATTTACATGAGCCGGAAAGAGCATCCGGCGAACGTCAAGCTAACCCGCGCGGGAGATTCCATCGGGCACTGGGAAGGCGACACGCTGGTAGTGGATACTGTCGGGTTCCTGCCTGGCTTCCTGAATCCGCCTGTGCGCAACAGCGACAAGCTGCACGTGGTGGAGCGCTTCACGCTGGATCCGAACAAGATGGCGCTCACACGCAGCTATGTCGCCGAGGATCCGGTTTACTTGAAAGGCCAATACACCGGCTCCGACAGCATCCTGGTGGCCGACGCGCCCTACAATCCGGGCGCGTGCAAAGAGCTGAACTTCATCGATTACTCCAAGGAACATAAGCACTAACAATGATGAGGAATTTTGTTCGGAAGACAACGGCCGCACGTGTAGCGGCGGGATTGATCCTGGCGGCTGCCGTCGCGGCCAACGCGCAAAATGGCTCGTATCGCGCACCACGCTCTTACGACGGTCATGCCGACCTGAGCGGCGTCTGGGAAGCCGTCAACACCGCCAACTGGGATCTTGAGGATCATTCGGCCGCGGCCGGGACCATGTGGCAAACGGGCGCCATCAATTCCGAGCCCGCCGGAGAAAGCGTGGTGGAAGGTGGGACCATCCCTTACAAGCCCGAAGCGCTAGCGAAGAAGAAGGCCAATTTCGCCGACCGCCGCACCAAAGACCCCGAAGCCAAGTGCTACATGCCGGGCATCCCGCGCGCCAACTACATGCCGTATCCGTTCCAGATCGTGCAGACGCCGCGCGGCATCATGTTTATTTACGAATTCGCGAGCGCCAATCGCCTCGTCGACATGGGCAAGCCGGAGGAGGCGGCGACGGACACCTGGATGGGAACCAACTACGGCCACTGGGAGGGCGACACGTTGGTGGTGGACGTCACGGGGTTGAACGGACTGGCGTGGCTCGATCGCGCTGGCGATTACGCGAGCAACCAACTGCACGTGGTGGAGCGTTTCACCCGCACCGATCCGTACCATCTGATGTACGAAGCGACTATCGAAGATCCGTCCGTATACACGCGGCCCTGGAAGATCCGCATGCCCTTGTATCGCAGGGTCGAGAAAAACGCGCAGATCCTCGAGTTCAAATGTGTGGAATTTGTTGAGCAACTGCTCTACGGGCAATACGCCAAGCAACCGCCCGCGCCAACGAAGTAACCAGCAGGATGGTATGAAAGCACGCCTGATTTTGTTCGCAATCGCTGCCGCTGGCATTGTTATGCCGGCGGCCTCAGGACAGGTGAAGCCGTGGACTCCGCCCAAAACCGCGTGGGGCGATCCCGATCTCCAGGGAATGTGGCCGGGCAATATGGGCGTTCCCATGCAGAGACCCGAAAAATTCGGCGACCGAGCTACTCTCACCGATACGGAGTTCGCCCAAAAGGAAGCGCAGGCCAAGAAGCAGGCGCAAGCCGACGCCGAGTCGACAGCCGCCAGCGACAGCACTCCCGGAATCGGTCCGCCGTCCTATTGGGTGGAGCGCGGCAAGCCCACGCGCCAAGCTTCACTGATTATCGATCCGCCGGATGGAAGATTGCCGCCGTTGACGGCCCAGGAGCAGGAACTGCGCAAGACCGCGCGCGGCGGCAAGGGATTTCCGGGGGCATGGCGCGGCCAGGCGAATTCCTATGACGATCTGAACCTCTATTACCGCTGCATCACGCGCGGTGTGCTCGGCTCCATCATTCCGGTGATTTACAACAATGGAAACGAAATCTTGCAGGCGCCAGGCGTCGTCATCATCCGCAATGAAATGATCCACGAAACACGAGTAATTCCGCTGGATGGGCGGCCACACGTGAACTCGGCGATCCGCGAATACATGGGCGACTCGCGCGGCCATTGGGACGGCAATACGCTGGTGATCGAGACCACCAACTTTACCGACAAGGATGCGATCGGGTCCAATGGCGCGGGTTATCCGGGCGATCCCGGGCATCACAGCGCCGACATGAAATTGACCGAGCGGCTGACCCGTGTGGATGCGAATACGCTGAATTATACGGCCGCCATTGACGATCCTAAGACGTGGACCCGACCGTGGACCATCCTCATCGTTTTGAAGCGCGACGAGAAGTACAAGCTTCTGGAATACGCCTGCCACGAGGGAAACATCGCCATGAGCGACATTCTGAGCGGCGCTCGCGCCGAAGAAGGTAAGTCGGCGGGCAAGGAAACAAAATAAGGATCCAATTTAGGTAGAATTTCACTAGACAGGGAAGGAAAGGGAATGCGAACTAAATTTGCGGTTTTGGCCGCCTGCGCGGGGTTGCTGCTGGCGATCGCGCCTGCCTGGGCCCATCATGCCTTTGAAGCCGAGTTCGACAAGAACAAGCCGGTCCATTTGACCGGGAAGGTTACGGAGATGGAGTGGATCAATCCGCACTCCTGGATTCACATCGACGTGACCAATCCCGACGGCACAGTGACCAACTGGATGGTGGAATGCGGTAGCCCGAATATCATGCTGCGCAGAGGCTTCACCAAGCACTCGCTCGAGGTGGGAACCGAGATCACGGTGCAGGGCTACCAGGCCAAAAACGGCACCAATCGCGCCAACGGCAGCAGCGTCACATTTAAGGACGGAAAAAAGCTATTCGTCGGCGGATCGAACCCGGACGTCCCGGACGATCAGAAATAGCGAAAGGAGATCTTGCATGAGGACCTGGATTTTCGGATCGGCGATACTTGCTACGCTTTCCTCGTTGCCGCTCACGGCCCAAGCACCCGCGGCGAAGGTTGCCACGTCCACGGCGGCCAAGAAGTGGACGGCGCCCAAGACGCCATGGGGCGATCCCGATCTCCAAGGCGAGTGGCCGGCCACCGCGCGCATTCCCATGCAGCGGCCGGCGAGCATGGGCACTCGCTCCGAACTTACCGACGCCGAGTTGTCGCAGCGCGAGAAGCAGTTCGCGAATCAGTCCGAGGCGGACAGCGAAGAGTTCGCCAAGAGCGATGCCAAGGTCGGCATCAATCCGCCGTCCTATTGGCAGGAGCGCGGCAAACCGGATCGCCAGGCATCGCTGGTGGTAGATCCTCCCGATGGCCGCATCCCTCCCTTGACGCCGGAAGGCGCAGCCGCGGTTCATGCTTTGCGCGGCGGTCTCGGGCCAGGCAGCCATTTCCCCGATAAGGTGGATTCCTGGGAGGATTTCGATTACTACAGCCGCTGCATTTCGCGCGGCGTCGTTTCGAGCATGCTGCCCACGCTGTACAATTTCGGCAACGAGATCCTGCAGGCGCCGGGCTATGTGATCATTCGCAACGAAATGATCCACGAAGCGCGCGTCATTCCCTTGGATGGCCGCCCGCACGTCGGCAAGGCGATCGATACTTACATGGGCGATTCACGCGGCCATTGGGAAGGCAACACACTGGTGGTGGAAACCACCAATCTGAAAGCCCAGCCCGGCGCGGGCGGCGGCCTGTTCTCCGACGCGGCGGTTCTCACCGAGCGCTTCACGCGTACCTCGCCCACGAGCCTGACCTACGACATGACGGTGAACGATCCCAAGACCTGGACCAAACCCTGGACCATCCACATGCCTTACAAGCTTGACCCCAGCTACAAGATTTACGAGTACGCCTGCCACGAAGGCAATTACATGATGCTGGATGCGCTGACAGGCGCTCGCGACAAGGAGAAAAAGGGCGAGTCGACCCAAGTTCAGGCGGACCGCTAGGCGGTGAGAGCGCTTCTGCTTGCCGGTGTGGCGTCGATAGCGTTATGCGTTCCGAGCTACGCGCAGCAATCGCAGCAGAAGCTGGCTAAAGATCCTGGCCCGTTCCTTCCCGGCTTCGGGTCCGAACAGGACCGCCAGCCCAAGCCCGCCGCCGGACCCGCTCCGCACCTGCCCGATGGGCGTCCCGATTTCGGTGGAAATGGCGCCTGGTATCCCGGCTTCAACGGCAATCTCGCCGAGACCAAATGGAAAGGCGTGAAAAGCGCCGACCAGCACGTGGACGTGCCGTTTCTTCCCTGGACGCTCAAGACGTTCAACGAGCGCGTGGAAAATTTCGCCAAAGACGACCCCGAGGCACGCTGCCTGCCCGTGGGCGTTCCGCGTTTCATGTTCGATCCCTACCCGTTTCAAATCATCCAAACGCGCGACCAGGTGATTTTTGTCTTCGAGGGCGACAATTATTTATGGCGTATCGTCCGAATCGATCCCAGCGGAAAACATCCGGCGAATCTCAAACCCACCTGGCTCGGCGATTCGGTGGGTCACTATGAAGGCGACACGCTGGTGGTGGACGTCGCCGGCTTCAACGGAATGGCTTGGCTGGATCAGGCCGGCCACGCGTCGTCCAACCAGCTTCACCTGACGGAGCGCTATACGCGCACCGATTCCGAAACCCTGAAATACGAAGTTACCAT
>JASIGB010000430.1:0-6561 GCA_030045355.1 Bryobacteraceae bacterium | reverse complement strand
TCCTCGATGACGCGCAGATTGTGCTCGCGCGCCAGCGCGAGAATGGCATCCACGTCGGCGGGGCATCCGAAGGTGTGCACCAGCACGATGGCGCGAGTTCGTGCCGTAATGGCGCGCGCAATCGAGTCCGCAGTCAGATTCAATGTCACCGCATCGATGTCGGCAAACACGGGCGTGGCGCCCGCGTGCAGCACGGCGTTGGCAACCGCGACGAACGCGAACGACGGAAGAATCACCTCATCGCCTTCTCCGATGCCAAGCGCCTGCAGCGCCAGGTGCAATGCGGCCGTCCCGGAGCTCACCGCGACGGCATGCGGCGTTCCGATATAAGCCGCGAATTTTTCCTCGAATTCGCCGAGCTTCGGCCCCAGGCTGAGATCCGGCGTTCGCAGTACGCGCACCACCGCATCGATATCGCACTCGGTGACGTCAGGCCGCGAGAGAGGAATCCTCATGCGCGCTTAATCCGTAGCTCTTCATCTAGCGGGACTGCCGCGAGCACTTCGGCGATTCTTTCCCCTGCGTAGCCGTCGCCATATGGATTTTGCATTCCTTCGAGCGAGCAGCGGAACTCTCGGGTCTTCGCTCGCGCGATTTGTTCCAAAATTAACCCCGGCGCTGCGCCCGCATCCAGCACATTGGGCCCGCGCTCGCGCCCGCGCTGCCGCATCCCGACGTTCACTACCGGGAGCGCGAACGATGCCGCCTCCATGATTCCGCTGCTCGAATTACCTACCAGCATGTCCACTGAACGCAGTAGGCTCCAATAGGAGACGGGATTCAGATTGACAAACATTCGGGCATTACTATGTTTGGCCGTGAACTCACGCGTGCGCTCGATCAATTCCCTGCTCCCGGCATCCGCGTTGGGATAGCAAAACAGAATCGGATCGCTCAGCATCGCGAGCGCGGCGAAAAAAGCGCCGGCCTCACGCGTGGTTTCGCGAGCGATCGTGAGCGGATGAAACGCGGCCAGAATCGCCGGCTGTGTCAGGTCCACGCCTAGTTCCGCTTCGATCTCTTCCCGGCTCTTGAGCGCGCTCCGGCGCAGATGATCGAGCGAAGGCGCCCCGGTGCAATGCACGCGACACGCTTCTTCGCCCATGGCAATCACGCGTGCCCGCGCCCGCGCGGTGGACGTGAAATGAATGTGGCTCAGTTTGGTCAGCGCGTTGCGAATCGCATCGTCGATGGCGCCTTCGGTGATCTCGCCTCCCTCGATGTGCGCCAGCGGAATCCGCAGTGCGGTGGCCACGGACGCCGGCGCCAGCATCTCATAACGGTCGGCAATGAGCAGCAGCAGGTCGGGCCGCATCCGGCCCAGGCAGTCTGCCAAGCCTAGCGTCGCGACGCCGATCGATTTCGCCATCCCCACGTCGGTGTCGGAGCTGAGCAGGCACTCGATCCGCGTGGCCACGGGAATCTCGCCGTTCTCGATCTCGAAGACCGTCCGGCCGAATTCGGGCGCCAGATGTGGGCCCATGGCAATCAGCTTCACCTCCACATCCGGACGCGCAGCCAACTCGCGCAGAGGCCAGTACAGGTGGCTGTAGTCCGCCCGCGACGTAGTAACGGCTGCGATCGTTCGTTTCACCGCGAGTGGTGTGCTCCCGCCGCGGCGCTTTGCTCCATCCACTGGCTAGGGCTGTACTCCGGAACTAGCCAGAGCACCGTTTCGAGCAAGCTGGCCCGATCGCGCCGCTGGATGCAGTCCGAAAGGCGCTGCACAGCCTTCTCGCAATCGTCGCGCGAGAGCCTCCGGGAGTTCACAACGCTGAGCGGACCGTCGATGATTCCGATCAGTTCCTCGTCCGGCCCGATCAGATCTTCGCAAATTTTTTCGCCGGGCCGAAGTCCGGTAAAACGCATGGGAACCCCCTGACCGAGGAATTCCGCGAGCTCCGCAATGCGCACCGGCTCACCGAACTCGGGCAGCAAGACCTTTCCTTCGCATTCCGCGGCGGCAGCCGCGAGGATCGCCGCCACGGTCTGTTCGAGCGTAAGAAAATATCGCGTCGCTTCGGGATGCGTCACACACAGCCCCTCGCCCTGCTCGATCTGCTCCAGAAGCAGCGGAATCACGCTTCCCGGCGATCCGATCACGTTCGCGAGCCGCACGGCATTAGCGCGGAATTGCAATTCGCTCATCGACAGAATCAGCAACTCGGCGATCCGCTTCGAAACCCCCATCACGCTGCACGGACGCGCCGCCTTATCGGTGGAAACGAACGCCAGTTTTCGCACGCCGTGACGCGCGGCGGCTTCGGCGAGTGTGTAGCTTCCCAGCACATTGTTGGCGATAGCCGCGAACGGATTACGCTCGAGCAAGCCGACGTGCTTGAAAGCGGCCGCATGAAAAACGATCTCCGGACGGAACCGGCCGAAGTTCATTTCCAGCAGGCTATCGTCGCCCGCGCTTCCCAACACCGGCTCGCAACACACGCGCGGATGCCAAACTTCCATGTAGCGCTGAATTTCGAACAGTGCGTACTCGGAGGAATCGACCAGCAAGAGCTCTTCCGCGCCGTCCTGTGCCAAGGCTTTCACCAGCGCCGCCCCAATGTAGCCGCCGGCGCCCGTCACGCAGATGGTTGGCATCGCTTTTAGGATACTTCCTCGATGGTTCGCGTCTCTTTGTTTTCGCCCTCGATGGCTCGGGCGAGGGCCAGTGCGATGTCTTCGCGCCAGGGATGCGCGGCGATTTGGATGCCGATCGGCAACCCGCCATGCGATGTCCCGCAGCGCACCACGGCGGCCGGCCAGCCGGTGAGATTGTACGTCATCGTGTAGCTGAAGCCGCGAAAAATTTCGTCGTCGAGCGAGTGCCCGTGCAACACCGCCGGCTGGACGGCGACCGGAGAAAGGATCGCATCGTAGCGCTCGAAAAACGCCGCCATCCGATCTCGAAACGCGTCCAGGCTCGCCCAATATGCAGCGAACCCGCGAAGATCCGTGCGGAAGGGCTCCAACTTCCGCAGCCAGCCCTCAAGCAGCGGATGAATGCGGGTGCTTCCAATGGACTCCAGATATTGCCGCAAATTGTCGCCGCCATCCGGTCCGATCAGCTTCATCTCCAGTTCGTAGCTCTCTTCGATTCCCTGGGGCCGGGATTCCTCGACCGACATCACTCGCGGCGCAAGTTCGTTTACGGCGCGGCGAATGGCCTTATCGGTATCCTGGTCCGCGGCCACCAGCCCGTTGTTGGTGAAAAACGCGACGCGCAGATCGCGCAACCGAACCTCGGCCGGATCGCGGTAGGGCATCGGGACCACGGTACGGTCGCGCGCGGACTTCTCCGAACTGCTTCCCGCCAGCAGCGCCGGCATCATCGCCCAAAGATCTTCCACGTGGCGCGCCATCGGCCCGATTTGCCAGACCATTTCGAGCCATCCCCCGGCGGGCGGCACATGACCGGTGCGCGCCAGCCGCCCCGACGTCGGCTTGAGGCTCGCGATTCCGCAGAAGTGCGCCGGCACGCGTACGCTGCCCGCGGCGTCGCTGCCCAAACCGAACGGCGATCCGCAGGCGGCGATCAGCGCGGATTCGCCTCCGCTCGATCCGCCCGAGGTGCGCGAGAGATCGTAGGGATTGTTCGTGCGCCCATGAATCAGGTTGTCGCTTTCGAAGGCAAACAAAAGATCGGGCAAGTTAGTCCGCGCCAGTGGAATCGCGCCGGCGGCACGCAATCGCGCCACGAGCGTAGCATCCCGATCCGATTCCGCCGCATTGCGGCGGCCCCAGGTTCCGGCCGAGCAAACCGTGCCCGCCACTTCAATGGAATCCTTGATCGAAAACGGAACGCCCTCGAGCGCGCGCAACCGCTCGCCCGATGTTCGCCGGGCGTCCACAGCCTGGGCTCCGCGCAATGCCGGTTCCCGCAACACCTTGACCACCGCATTGACCGAAGGATTCATTTCCTCGATCCGTGCGAGGTGCAGCTCCACCAGCTCGCGCGAGCTGATTTCGCCCTTGCGGATCAATTCGGCCTGCCGGACGCCGGACGCGGCCAGGATGTCGTTCATGGCTTTATAATCTCGCGAGTTCCGAGTCACTATAGCAGGCCTCTTCTCGGCCGATGAGAGGTGTAGGGCGACATGCAACTCGGAGCTAAGATCACGGTCTGCGCCGCGGGCGGCGTGGTGCTGGCGATGCTAGGCGCCATTGGAACGGTATATGTCATCTCGCACGGCAACCGGGTGAACGAATTACGCGGCTTGATGAGCTCTACCATCCAGCAGGCCGAAACCGTCATGGAAAACACGGACGCACTCCACCAAGCCGGGGCGTTCGACATGGCTAGCCTCACTCGAGGTCTAAAGGACAGCACGGATTTTCGAGCCACCGCCTTCTACAAGGCCATTCCGGTGGTATCAGGCTGGGACTCGGTGCGCCGCGTCGCCGCAGCCAACGGCTTCGTTTTCCTGACGCCCTCGCGTCCCGGCACTGGAGCGCGCAACCCCAAGAACGACACGCGCGAATTCGACGCCGCTTTTCGCGCTTTTGACGGCGGCCAACCCGAATATTTCGCCGAGGATACCTCAAAGAACATGCTGATTCTCGCGCGCCCCGCTCGAACGACGGCCGGTTGCATGGCCTGCCACGGCGATCCAGCCTCAAGCCCCACGCACGACGGCCGCGACCTTCTCGGTTTTCGCATGGAAAACATGCATGTGGGCGACATCAAGGGCGCGTTCGTGCTCCAGGCGCCCATGACACGTGATCCGGTGGTGCTCGCCAGCATGGAGAAAATCAGCGGGGTCGGCCTGTTGGTTCTGGTCCTGGTCGTGGGCGCTTTCTGGGCGCTGAATCAGCGCTGGGTGGTGCATCCACTTGCGTCCATCGCCGGCGATCTCACCGAATCGTCCACCCGCATTCGTGCCGCTTCTGACGAGCTGGCCTCGGGCAGCCAATCCATCGCCTCCGGCGCCGTCGAACAGGCGGCCTCCATTGAGGAAATCTCCGCCACAGCCACCGAAATTCGTTCCATGACCCAGCAGACCGTGGATCAGACAACGTCCGCTTCGTCTACCGTCGTTGAATCCAACCAGAGCATCGCCGAGGTGAACCGCAGGCTGGAAGAAATGGCCGCTTCCATGCAGGAGATGACCTCGGCCAGCGATCGCATCTCGAAAATCATCAAGGTGATCGACGAGATCGCGTTCCAGACCAATATTCTCGCGCTCAACGCCGCGGTGGAAGCGGCGCGCGCCGGAGAAGCCGGCCTGGGGTTCGCCGTCGTGGCCGACGAGGTTCGCTCGCTTGCGCAAAAGTGCGCGCAGGCCGCGCATGACACCACGGGGCTGATCCAGGAATCCATCGCCAAATCGCGCCAGGGAAGCGGAAACCTGCAACAGGTTTCCGACGCCGTCGCGCGCGTCACGGAACTTTCCACGCACGTGAAAACGCTCATCGAAGCCGTCCGCGAATCGGGCGGCGATCAGGCGCATGGCATCCAGCAGATCTCCTCCGGCGTTCAGCAAATGGAACAGGTCACGCAAGCAGCGGCCGCCAGCGCCGAACAGAACGCCGCCGCTTCCGAACAACTGCGCACCGAATCCGCTTCCATGGACAAGATCGTTCGGCACTTGAGCGAACTGATCGGATAGCCTAGGCTTTCGCCTCGCCATTCCCTTGCACCAGCCCAGCCGCTGCGATTTGCGCGATATCCATCAACCTCGGCGGCGTTGCGGAAACGCCCGCCAGCGCGTCGCGAAACATCGTGTTGCAGAACGGGCACGCCGCGGCTACAACGGTCGCGCCCGTCGCCGCTAACTGCTCGGCTCGCTCCACGCTCACCCGTTTGCCTTTCTCTTCACCGAGGAAAGCCAACCCGCCGCCCGCGCCGCAACAAAACGAGCGCTCGCGCGAGCGCTCCGGCTCGGTCAGCGTCCCAAACTGTGCCACGATCTCGCGCGGCGCATCGTAGACGTTGCGATAGCGGCCCAGATAACAGGGATCGTGATAGGCGATCTTCGCGCCATCGCCCGATCGCGCGGGCAGCCGATCCAGGTGCCGCGCTAGAAATTCGCTGTGGTGCTCGATCGGCGGCGCCTCGCCGTATTCAGCCCAATCCGTGGAAATGGTGCGCACGCAATGCGGGCAAATCGAGATAATGCGCTTCACTTGCGCCTCGCCGAGCGCCGCCAGATTCGCCTCGGCCAGTTGCCCGAACGCCAAATCGTTGCCCAACCGCCGCGCCGGATCGCCCGTGCAGCGCTCCTTCCGCAGCACACCGAAGCTCACGTTCAACGCGCGAAAAACCTCGACCAGCGCCGCGACGATTTCCCTGCCCCGCGGATCGTAGGCGCCCATGCAGCCCAACCACAAACAATATTCCTGAGTGCCGTCAAACACTGGCAGCTCCTGCTTCTGAATGAACTTGTCGCGTTCGCTTGACGAAAACCCGAGCGCATTGCCGTTGCGCTCCAGGTTCAGGAACAGCTTGGTGCCGTAATCGTCCTCCCATTTGCCGGTGTTCACCGCGCCGCGCCGCAGGCCAATGATCATCGGCAGATGCTGCACACCCACCGGACACTGAAACTCGCAGGACCCGCAGGTGGT
>JASIGB010000429.1:0-2588 GCA_030045355.1 Bryobacteraceae bacterium | reverse complement strand
ATCGCTCCGCTGAAATCGAAATGACCGCGGGTTTCCAGCGTATCCGGGTCAAGCTCGTACGGCAAATCGTCTTCCTTGAGGGCGAGCAGCTTGCCCGCATGGAACACCAGGTTGGTGTTGGCAGTTCCCATGCGAGCACCCCCGGCGGCGGAGTCATTCGTGAAACGGTTGCGATAACGCCCAAACAGCGAGCGCCGGGCCTTTTCCTGGAGCAGGAAGCGCTCCGTGCGCACCCAGCGGCTCATGTAGTCGACCTGTCCGCCCGAGAAGCGAAACGTATGCACCATACCTTCGCCATCGATGAAGACGTCGCCACCGTCACGCGGCGGGTACTGGCGATCGGGACCGCAACGGAGCAACGTCCCTTCGATTTCCGCGGGCAAGTGACCTTCCACCAGCTCCAATCCTTGAACGGTGGCCTCGACACGATAAGGATGGCCCCAGCCTTTATACAGTTCTATGTCCGGAAATCGAATCTCCACGGGTTCACCTCCTTGTTGAGTGTACCTCTGGAGGCTCAATCGAGCTTCTTTGGGGCCGGTGTGAGTTACTTGTGGACCAGGTAGGCGACAATCGCCGCGAGATCCGCGTTCGAAATTTCCGTCTTGCGGAAGCGGGGCATGAAGTTCGTCCCATGGCGCACGGCCGTTTCGATTGTTTCGGCGGTCAGATCGGTGCGTTCTTCCAGGACCGCGGGCTTCACGCCGTGTGCGGCGATGGCGCTCGTTCCCGGCTTTCCCAGCCCCGTTCCATGACAAGGCGTGCACCACTTCTGGTAGACCTCCCGGCCGCGGTCCGCTGGAGGCTGATTTTGCGCAAATGCGGGAAGGGTGATCGGCGCCAGCAGAACCACCACGAGCCGTACGCTCTTCATGCGCGCGCCTTCCGCATGTGCTTCGGCCAGATGCCGCTCTTGCCGGGCGCCAGAATGCCATTGGGATCGAGGGCATCTTTGAGCGTTTCGTGCAGCCGCAGCAGCGCATGATGATTGAACGAATAGGTATTGGCCACGTCGTCCATAAACGCCAAATGCGTGCGATATTCGCCCCAGCCGTGCTCACCCCCCACCTCCACCAGGCGCTTAAAGGCCGCACGCATCTTGCGGTTCTTTTCCACGTCGTGTTCGATGCGGAACGTGAACAGGAAGAAGAAGGAGCGGGGATAGTAGGTGCCGGCGATCACCGAAGGCACGTTGTCGATGCCCATTTCGTTCATGACCTTGTCGAACACGTCCATCATTTCGAACACCGCTTCGCCGGTCATCGGCGTGATCGGCGAAAAATCGATATGGCCATAGCTACTCGGCAAGAGCGCGGAAAAGATAGCCAGACTGGGCACGCCGAGCGGCACCGGGTTGGCCACTTTTGCCAGGTCTTCGGGACTCGGCGGCAGCTTGTTCGATGCGCCATCGCGAAATTGCACGCCGGGGATCGCGGAAAACTTCCTCTTGGCAAACGCCCACTGCGCCGGCACTACTTCGGTGGGCCCGTAAAATGGCAACTCGATGCTCCAGTAGGGAAGATTCTTCCCCCGCAGATAATCTTCCAGCTCCGCTATGCTGGCTCCGCCCGGTTTGGAGCGCAGCGCGATCAGCTCCGAATCGCGGGCACGCGCTCTTAGCGAACTGGCGACGCTCGTCGTGCCTAGAACGATGTTCGAATTCATCAGGTACGCGAGCGTGTCCACCATGGGAATCAGATCGTCATGTTTCGGCACGCTGACGACGCCGGTGAAGCGCATTTCCGGCATGGGGTAAAGCCACACGCCCATTTTGGTGACGATTCCAAAGTTGGACTGCGTGAAGATCCCATCCACGTACGGTCCGAAGCCATACTTGTATTGCTGCCAGGTGCGCGAATTGGGAAGCGCACCCATTCCCGTGCGCACCACGTCGCCATTGGCCAGCACCACCTCCATGCCGCACAGCGTCGAAAAGTGATCGCGCAGCGGAGTATGCCCGCCGCCGCGATCCAGCGTGTTCCCCACCGGGCTTCCCCAGCCGGGATCGGGCGCATCGATGAACACGTTCAGACCTTTTTCCTGGATGTACCGGTAGAGATCGAAGTAACTCACGCCCGGTTCGACGAGCGCGTAGTGATTTCGGTCGTTTACTTCCAGAACGCGGTTCATCCGCTTCAAATCGAGAACTACGGAGCCCGAAAGCCGCGGCGCGGAACCACCGTACGCCAGATTCTTGCCGGTGGAAACCGTCCACAAAGGAACCTTATATTTATTGGCAATCCGAACGATCTGCTGGATCTGTTCGACGCCGTCGGGGGCAACCGCAGCCGAAGGCACCGGATCTTCCGGTTCGTGCCAGAACGGCGAATACGAATCGCGATATAGTTCGACGTCTTCGTCGGACGAAAAAACCCATTCCTTACCGACCACGCCTTCGAACTGGCGAAGGGCGGTTTGGAAGTCGCTGGCGCTGACGCCTGGAGGAAGCGGCATGAATGCTCCTGAATCGGCCAGTATACACCGCGAGGAAGCAAGCCACTGCACAAGGCTATAATCGGAAAGCGTTTCGAATATGGCTAGCCGCCGCAGATTTCTGGAAGTCGGTTTGGGCGCCTGCGCCGCGGGCG
>JASIGB010000428.1:0-5978 GCA_030045355.1 Bryobacteraceae bacterium | reverse complement strand
CTTGACTAGCGACCCGGAAGCGTTCTCCAAACGCATTGAACGCCGGATTCGCGAATTCGACGGGGAGGAACACGGCCCGCCTCCCGAAGAGACCCTGGCCTTGCTGGCAGCCGCCAGCCCCCCACCCGAGGCTGGAACAGCGCAAGCGGAAGGTGGCGAGACACCGGATGCGGCTCCCGTGGCCGAACCGGAATCTTCTGGCCAGGCCAGAGTACGAAGCGTTCCCACGCCGGTATGGATCGCGGCCGCGGGGTTGTTGGCGCTGGCCGCGGCGACGGTCTGGGCAATCGTTCGCGGCTAAGAGTTGGCCAACGTCTCGGCCGATTCGCTCACAAAGCGATGCAACGCGTCCAATTGCGAGGCGATGCGTTGAGCGTCGGCCTCCGCCGCCGCCCGTTCGATCTCCCGGCCGAGCTCTTCGATGATCGGGAAACCATAGCCTTTGCCCGTGCCTTTGAGATTATGGCCGAAGCGCCGGATGGGACCGAAGTCGCGCGCGGCGAGTGAAACGCGCGCCTCTTCGATTTGCTTCTCTTTGGAAGCGAGGTACTGCGGAACCAGAGCCTTCACCTGCTCGGAAATGGATTGCATCCGCGCGCCTCGCGCTTGTTGGGCAAGTTTCTGGGAGGCAAAGCGGCGAATGGTCCTGAGCAGCGTTTGCCGGTCCACCGGCTTGGCGACGTGCGCCACGCATCCCGCTTCCAGGCTGGTCTCAACCGCGTCCTGGAGGGCATCGGCCGAGAGCGCGACAATCGGTGTGAAAGGCGGCGGTGTGAGCTCCGGCGGCGCGAACGGCGGCAACAGGCCGGGCGCCGCGGCGGGCAGCGTGCCGGACAGCATGCTGGACTGGGGGGATTGCTCGAAAGCTAGAATCTGGCGCGTGGCAGTGTGGCCGTCCATGCCCGGCATGTCGATGTCCATCAGAATCAGATCGAATGGCTCGCCGCGTTGCACGGCCTCCACCGCTTCCAGACCGTTGGCTGCAAAACAAAGCTCGACCGGCTGGTCCCGGAGATAATGCGCGATCAGCAGCCGGTTATCTTCGTTATCCTCGGCCAACAGGATCTTGAGCGGCTGTGCCACAGAAAGCTGGGACGGCAGGGCATCGGCGCTTTCCGCATCGGTCAGAGGTGGGTCATCGGCCACAGAGGAATCGAGGGCCTCGAGCGGGAGGTTGAAATAGAAAGTGCTTCCCGTTCCCTCCCGGCTCGCGACGCCGATCTCGCCGCCCATCAATTCCACCAGATCGCGGCAAATGGTGAGACCTAGCCCCGCGCCACGCTGGCCGTTGCTCGGATGGGGCAACTGCACGAAGCGCGCAAAGATCTTGTCCTGATCCTCCAGGCGGATTCCGGGGCCGGTATCTGCGATTTCGAAGCGGAGCCGATCTCCTCCGGCCGCTTGGGTGAGTACGCGGACGCGCACGTCGACGCGTCCTGAGCCCGTGAACTTCAGGGCATTGCTCAGAAGGTTCACCAGGATTTGCTGGATGCGCCAGCCGTCTCCCAATGCGCATTCGGGTGTCGCCGGTTCGATCTCCACGCCCAGTGCCACGCCCTTGCGAGCCGCCGGTTCCCGAAAGGTCCCCACTGCGTCGAGGACGGCTTCGCGGACCCGGTAGGGACTGCGTTCGATGCGCAGCGCGCCGGCTTCGATGCGGGAAAAATCGAGAAAATCGTTGATGAGCGCCACCAGCCGCCGGCAGTTGCGCTGGAACATGTTCACGTATTCGCTCTGATCGAAGCTGAGCGAAGTTTGCGACAGCAGATCGGCCGATCCGAGGATGGCGTTGAGCGGAGTGCGGATATCGTGGCTGATTCTGGCCAGGAACTCGGTCTTGGCGCGACTGGAAGCCTCGGCCGCTTCCTTGGCCCGGATGAGCGCGGCGTCGGCGCGCTTGCCGCCCCAGAGATCGCGCAGGAACACGAAAAAGCCGGCGTGCGGGGGGGAGTCGGCCCCCAGGGCGAGGAGCGTGAAGGCCACATCGGCTGCTTGTGCCGAAGAGGTATCCAGCCGTAGGGCGATCTCCGAGCGTCCGTTCCGGGGCATCTCGGCGATGGCCTGCTCCAGGCGCGGCCGGTCCTGCGGTTGGACCAGGCTAGAGATGTGGGCCGGCCGGTCCTTGCCCAGGATGCCGGTGGCTTCCGCAAAAGCTTGGTTGCACCACACGCAGTAGCCGGCGGCGTCCACTTCGGCAATGCCGTGCAGCGCCTGGTCGAGTGCCCGGGTCTTGCGCCGCAGAATCTGGGCCACGTGGAGCACGTCCTGGTTCAAGCGGGCGATTTCATCGCGTCCGGTGACCGGCTCCGGCTCGGCGCCGGCATTCAGGCGCGCCATGTTGCGCTGCAGGCGCGCAACGCGGCTCGTGATGCCGCGGGCAAATAGCAGCGACATGGCGATGCCGCCGAGCAGCCCCCCGAAAAGGCACGTGGCGAGGATGGCTGACTGCTGGGAGCGCAGCGCTTCAACGCGCCTGCGAGAGGCTTCGAGCCGGCTCTGGTTGTCCTGGGCGATGGATTCGAGGAGGTTCTGGATCTGGAGGCGCGCCTGCTCCAACAATTTCAGTTCTGCTGGTAATTGCTCGCGGGCAAGGTTGTGCGAGCGGAAGCGCGCCATATCGCCGAACATGCGCTCCTCGCGCGCATTTTCGAGCGCGCCGAAGCGTGCCAGGCGTTGCGCAGCGGCGGGCAGGTCTGAGACAGCGGCAATGAGCCGGAGACGGGCTGCGTCAAAGAACGCGAGCGCAGAGCGCGTGCGGCCGGCGAACGTTTCGTCAGCGGTAAGGAAATAAGCCCGGGCATCCGCGCTGATCTCGGTTTCGGCGGCGCGCACGCTCTCGATCTCGCGGCCGGTTTCGAGCGCCCGCCGCACCTGGCCTTCGGCTGCGGCCAGGCGCGCGCTCAGTACATGTGCGGCGGCCGACATGGCTACCGTGGCGAGGGCCGGAAACGAGATCAGCAGCAGGCATTTGGTGCGCAGCGGAAGATCCGCCCAGCCACGATTCTTGGGGATCGGCCAGGGCATAAGCTAGCCGTCCAAGACCACTTGCAACAAGGGGCACAACGAGCTGATGCGCGCCTTCTCGAGCGAAGCATCGGCGCCGAGGTACGCCGAGACGGACAAATAGAGCTCGGACTGCTCGGTGCCGGAGACCGCGACGATGCGGACTTGGGGGAAGGATTTCTTCAGCTCTCGCAGGGCTTCGATGCCATCGCGGCCCGGCATCACCATGTCGAGCACCACGGCGTCCACCGCCTGGCGCCGCAACTCGGCCAGGCACTGTTCGGTGTCCGCTGATTCGAGCACCTCGAAACCGGCAGGCTCCAGGATGGACCGGGCCAGCACGCGGAAGTGCTCGTCGTCATCGACCACCAGCACTCTTCCGTGCCAGCGTGCGCCGGGGGGGCGCCAGGTTTTCTCCGAGACCTCGTGGGCCACAACGCAAACTCATCGGCAGCGCGGCGAAAAACTTTGAACCGGCGGCCTGTGAGCCTTTACTGGCGAGGTGCCGCGCGTCTGACCGGCCGGCACGCTTCCGCCGCTCTTGTTCGGCCAACGTGCAACCGATAAGCCCTGCGTGAGAACAGACGTAGACGTGAGGAGACCACGGTGATCCTGGCCACGGTTTCGTCGGACCCAGGATTTCATGGCGACGTCCGGACCTCGCTCGACGGCCACCTTCGGTTCGAGGCCGCCTGGGACCTCAAGTACGAGGACGCGAGCCGGCTGCGGGGGCTGGGTCCGGAGTATCCATGCATTCTGGTGGTGGATTTCGCCGATGTGCCGCATGCCATACCGGTGGCGCGCGCGGTGGACGGGCGGACGCACGTAGTGGTCATCGCCGTGAGGGCCGGAGGGAGCCGCGAGGAGCTGTTGCAGTTAATGCAGGCCGGGGTGCGCGAGGTGTTGCCCGAATTCACGCAGCGGGAGATCCGGCAGGCAGCGGCGCGCGCCGCCTCGACGCTAGCGAATTCCGGCGAAATTCTGGCGGATCTGTTCGCCTTCATGCCCTCCAAGCCCGGCTGCGGCGGCACCACGGTGGCCACCTATGCGACGGCCATGGCGGCCGAACGGACCGCGGATCCGACGCTGTTGCTCGATTTTGACATCCGTTTAGGCGTGACCTCATTTCTGCTCAAGGCCGAAGGCGCCCATACGATCGTCGACGCGCTGCTGCAGACCGAGCGCCTGGACTCCGACATCTGGTCGAACCTGGTGTCCCAGGTTCACCACCTGCATCTGTTGGGCTCGGGGCCCATGGATTTCTCGCGCCACGTCTCCACCGAGCGTTTCATGGAGCTGCTGGACTTCGCGCTGCGCCGCTATGCGCTGGTCGCGGTGGATCTGCCGGGCACCATGGAGGATCAGGAATGCGAGACCTTGCTGCGCGCCAAGCGGATCTACCTGGTCTCGACCCCCGACATCGGCGCTCTGCACGTGGCGCGGCGGAAAGCGAGCTGGTTGAAGGATCTGCGCCTGACCGACAAAATTTCGGTGGTGCTCAATCGCACTGAACGCCGTAGCACGCTCTCGGTGGACGACATCCAGCGGATTATCCAACTGCCGGTGCGCCACCTGCTCCCGGCGGCCGCAAGCGAGATCTCGCGCGCGGTGCAGAAGGGCGCGGTGCTGGACAGTGCTTCGGGCTTGGGGAAACACCTGGTCCGGATCGCCGAAGAGATGACGGCCGACCGGCGGTTGACCAAAAAGCCCAACGCGGTGCGGCGCTTCGTCGAATACTTCTCGGTCAGCGCCGCGCGCGAGGGGCAGAGGTAGCCCCGGGTAGCGTGAAAGGAGACGCGCATGACCAATCAAACCATGCTCAGCCTTTTGGATTATCTGTGCAATGAAGCCAGAAATTCCGTGCACGCCACCTTCGGCCTGATGGCGCTCGGCCCCGGCGCCGGGGGCGATCCCGGCTGGCGAATGTATCTGGAAAACAGCAGAGCGAGCGCGGATCGTCTGCTGCACTCGATCGACGACATCCGCGAGCTGCTGGCGAACGAGGCGCCTGTGCTCGAGCCGGCCGAAGAATTCGACTTGACGCTCACGCTCGGGGAGACCATGGAAGTGCTCAATCTGGCCGCGGACGACCGCGCCAGCCGCCTAATCCTGCAATCGCCGGCATCGCCCGCCGTGGGGCGCCTGCACCGCCGGGCCATCGAACAGGTACTTGCGCGGATCCTGGACGCGGTTTCGAAACTGGGACGGAGAGGAGAGGCCAGAATCGCATCCGTGGCCGCGGCGGACGGCCGGGGCGTGGTGATCGAGATCGTGCCGGCCAACTCCAAAATCGCCCTGCGCGTGGCGGACTGGATGAATGCGGATCCCGAGCAGATCGAATTTCAGGACAACGACGATATCCTGTTCGGGGTTTCGACACTGGTGGCCGGCCAGCGCCTGCGCGCGCTCGGCGGAACGGCCGAGTTCGTCTCCGACGCCCGAGCGCCGATGGCGCTGCGCCTCCGGCTTCCCTGGGCCGTGGAATCCGAGGACGCCCCGCAACCGGATCCGGCCGAGAGCGATCAGTCCGCGCTCAGTGTTCTGGTGGCCGAGGATTCCGACGAGAGCTTCGCCCTGACCGGGCTTCTGCTGCAAAAAGAGACCGTGTGGCGGGCGCACGACGGCGTGGAGGCCGTGAGCATGATGAAGGCCCGCCGCTTCGATGTGGTCTTCATGGATGTTCACATGCCCGGCCTGGATGGCTACAAGGCGATCCGCTCGGTCCGCGACTGGGAGACGCAAACCGGAAACGCGCGCACTCCGATCGTGGTGCTCGCTTCCGACGATCTGAACACCCAAATGCGGTCAGCGGCGCAATCCGGCTGCTCCGGTTTCCTGCGCAAGCCGCTCGACCATCACGATCTGGAGGATCTGCTCGGCCGGCTGAAGGCTGCCCGGGCCGTTTGCGCGTAGCACGCCCCAATTACTGCCGCAGCGCGAACGTGAACAACGCGTTGCCGGCGTCCACCGCGACG
>JASIGB010000427.1:0-7949 GCA_030045355.1 Bryobacteraceae bacterium | reverse complement strand
AGCCAGGTCTTGAACTTGGCCTGAGCCCGGAAATCGGCGAAGTGGATAAACGCCTTGGCTGCTGTTTCCTGCACGATGTCCGCGGCATCGAAGTGGTTGCCGACCATCCCCAGAACAAAGCGGTTCAGCGCCAGCAAGTTGGTTTGAAGCAAATCGGCGAATTCTTGTTGATTGGGCATCGGATTCCTGTTCTATGGGTTTGTCTACCTGGAGCGCTGGATGCATCCGGATTGCCAGCGCTAAGTGATTGATTCAGCAACGACACCTGCGTCCGGCGTGTCGAACAGCCGACTGCCTGTCGTAACACGACATAGGAAAGCCTACGGGTGAGCTACATCGCGCCGGCGTATGCGAAGGCATCGCGCCGGTTGTGGTTCACATCCGCCATGCCGCCGTGGGAGTCCACGGCCGACCTCCGCAATTGCAACGCGCCGCGCGAAATCCCCAGTTTCCGCATACGCGCGATAAGAGTTGTTCTCGGCAGCCCTAGTTTTGCCGCAGCCCCTTCACGGCCGCCCACTACCCAGTTCACGCGTTCCAAGGTCTCGGTGATGTGGACGCGTTCCATCTCGGCCAGCGTCCGGTTCGCGGCGGGAATGACCGACAGGCCCTCCGGCGGGACTAGATCCGGCAGCCGAAGTTCCAGGTCGCGCCCTTCCGTTAGAAGCACGGCTCGCTGAATGACGTTCTGCAGTTCGCGAATGTTTCCCGGCCACGGGTAGTGGCATAGGGCGTCCATCACGTGTTCCGGGACATTCTCAACCCCTTTGTTCATCCGCACGGCGAATTCGCGCATAAAATGCCGGACCAGGACGGGAATGTCGTCCACGCGCTCGCGCAAGGGCGGCAACTGGATGGGAAACACGTTCAGGCGGTAGTAGAGGTCCGCGCGAAAGGTGCGCTCCTCGACCATCTCCTCGAGATTCTGATTGGTCGCGGCGACGATGCGCACATCCACGTGAATGGTCTGCGTACTTCCCAGGCGCTCGAACTCCTGCTCCTGAAGTGCGCGCAGAAGTTTGGGTTGAAGCTCGAGCGGCAGTTCCCCGATCTCGTCTAGAAACAGCGTGCCCCGATGGGCGGCCTGCAGCCGGCCGATCCTCTGCGTCAGAGCGCCGGTGAAGGCCCCGCGCTCGTGCCCGAATAATTCGCTTTCCAGAAGCCCGGCGGGAATCGCCGCGCAGTTCATGCGGATGAAGGGGCCGTTCGCGCGCCGGCTGCGCGAATGAATCTCCTGGGCGATGAGTTCTTTTCCGGTTCCTGTCTCGCCCTGAATCAAAACCGCGCAGTCGGCGGGCGCTACCATTTCCACCTGTTCGAGAGCGGCCAGGAATGGGGCGCTCTCACCGATCAATTGGGATTGCCTGGAGTTCGACATCACATCATCTCCTTCTCAAGAATTGCTCTCATCCGTCCGCTTCAAAATCGATCGCTGATTGGATTGTGCCCCAAAGAATTTTTTCGGAAAACCCTAGAAACAGGCAGCGGGGAATACCACCATCGTGTGAGCCGCAGATCAGTGGGTGCCCGGTACCTCGATCGAGTTATGCTGCCATCCCGTACGTTGGGTATGCTGCCGCCTCGCGGAGGAGTTAAGGTATTACATGTAGCTGGAGCGCTCACGCGCGCGTCGCGGGACCCGGCAGAATCGAGCGTCGAAACATGAACCAGCCAACGATTCGAATCCTCAGCGTCGACGATCATCCCCTCTTGCGCGAAGGGATCGCCACCATCATCAATAGCCAGCCGGACATGACGCTGGTATCGCAAGCCGCGAGCGGCAGTGAGGCGATTCAGCACTTCCGCCTGCATCAGCCCGACGTCACCCTAATGGACCTGCGGCTTCCGGACCTGAGCGGGATTGAAGCCATGATCGCCATCCGCTCCGAATTCCCTGAAGCACGCGTCGTCATGCTTACGACGTTCGAAGGGGACGTCGAAATCCAGCGCGCATTGGAAGCCGGAGCGCGCGGATATTTGCTCAAGAGCATGCCTCCCAGCGAACTCCTGCAGGTAATTCGGCAGGTCCACGCCGGCAAGAGGCGTATTCCCCCGGAGATCGCTGCTCAGCTCGCCGAGCATCTGAGCGACGAAAGCCTGACTGCCCGCGAGATCGACGTACTGAAGCATGTCGCGTCCGGCAACAGAAACCGGGACATCGCGGGGCTGCTGGCGATCTCGGAGGAAACCGTCAAGGTTCACGTTAAACACATCATGGAGAAGCTCGGCGCCAAGGACCGGACACAGGCCATTTCCATCGGCGTGCGGCGGGGAATTATCCGCCTTTGATCCATCGCTTCCCCGAAAGTGTTACGCCGCGATTACGGGACTTCGGGATTCGCGCGGCCGCCGAACTCCCTAAGCTGGGTGTAGGCTGCCGATCTGGCGGCCGGAGAGGCACGGGGAGAACACTGGGACGCTTATTTTTTGCATTTCCGTCCGGGTTTCCAGGAATTGCGCTGTTAATTCTGCGGCTCGTCTTGGGGTTGGCGGTTGGACTTCGGGGGGTCTGCTATCTCCAGGTTCCGGATCCCCAGCCTGTCTCGTGGGCCCTCGGTCTGTTTGGCATAGTGGCCGCCGCTCTGCTGATCCTGGGGTTCCTGACGCCGTTCGCCGGCGCACTCGTCCTGGTGCAGGGGCTGGCGATCCGGATTTCCTGGCTTCCGGAGTGCTCCGGCAAGGCGGCGGAGTCCTCCATCGGGCTGCTGTTCAGACTCGCCGTCCCGTTGGCGATCGTTGGGCTCGGACCGGGTGCGTTTTCGCTGGATGCCCGCAAGTTCGGTCGCCGGGAAATCATCATTCCGCCCGGTTCTCGATCGGGATCGCGGCCTGTTTAGGCGAAGAGGACGCCCACATACCTCGGATGGCCATATACCTCGAAAGAAGTACGGAAAAACCGTGCGGCCGAGGGATGGGGACACTTCTTCGTCGGGCTAACATTAAACTGTCGCGGCGCGATATTTCGTACCCGATCGGCTCGCGCGAGTCCGCGGGATGGCTGCCGAAAAACATTCCGTCCCGGCAGTGCCCCGAACCCTTGGCGGTCGCATAATGGGCACATGGTTTGGCAAGTTTCGATGGCTAGCGGGCGTTGCACTGGCTCCAGTTCTCATTCTCCAAACACCCGCGGCCGTCGCGCGGCCTGAATTTCCCAACGGAGCGGACTTCCATCACACCGAGTGGAATGGCCTAGGCGCGGTCTTCGATATCAAACAGTCGCCGGAAGGCTATCTCTGGCTTACCACCTCACGCGGCGTGGTGCGGTTCGACGGCGTCCGCTTTCAGTCCGTGGAGGAGGTGACGCGCGGGGCGGTGCGCGCCAGCGAGATCGACTCTGTTTTCCTGGCTTCTGACGGCGGTCTGTGGCTCACAACAGAGGGCGCTGGACTTCTGTTCTGGAAGGACGGGCGCCTGAAGAACTTTCCCGATCGGCGCTGTACTCCGGCGCGCAAACGCGGAAAGCTTATCGAGGATCGCGACGGCTCGCTGTGGGTGCAGGCCACCGCCGGTCTGTTCCGTCTGCGGGGCGATGTCTGCGAGCGGGTGGGAGCCGAAGAAGGATATCCCGGCGGTTTCCCCGCCGGGCTCCTGCTGGACAGCGACGGTACGCTGTGGGTCAAAACACGAACCAGCGCGCTTCTGTTTTTGCCGCGCGGCGCTTCCAGATTCCAAGCCACTCAAGCCGGTGAAGGCCCCTCGACCGATTACGCATACCTGCATGAAGCGCCGGACGGCGCCATCTGGCTTTCGGACGATCAAGGGCTCCGCCGGGTGGCATTCAAGCTGAGCGCGGCTCCCCAGCCGCGAGAGCAGTACAAAAGCGCGCAATACAAAGGAGGGACGCGGTTCGGCGACTTCAGCTTCGGCCCGGACGGATCGCTTTGGGCGGTGACCCCGCAGGGCATTCGAAGATTTGATCACGTCGATCGATGGCCCAGGCCGGTGGCGACTCTGGCAGCTCCCGGCGAAACCTTCACGCCCGAGCAGGGTTTGAGTTCCGATGCTGTCTGGACGATTCTGATCGAGCGCGAGGGCGTTTGGGTCGCCACCAATTCCGGTCTCGACGCGCTGCGCCGCACCGCGCTCACCACCGTCCGGCTTCCTCCTGCCCAGGAGCACGAGTTTAGCGTCGCCGCGGGCGACGAAGATTCCGTGTGGACCGGGAACAGCAGCCTGCCCCTCACCCATATTGCAGCGGACGGTGCCATCACCAGCTTTTCCGATATCCGGCAGGTGCAGAGCGTTCGACGCGATCACAATGGCGCCATCTGGGTGGCTGGAGCCGGCGACTTCCATCTTTGGCGATCCTCGGGCGGCGGATTCTCGGGCCTGCACTATCCCGGGGAGAGCCTGGATCCCGTGGTGTTCAGCGCTTCGGATCGCAACAACGAACCTTGGATCACGACGCTGAGCGGCCGAGCCTATCGACTATCGCGCGGCGCGTGGAACGACGAGACGCAGACCTTGGGGAAGAAGCCGGGCGTGGTGGGCGCGATGGTGGACGACGCTCGCGGCAACGTCTGGTTTGCATTTTCGAACAAGGTCGTCGAGTGGGACGGGCGAACGTTTCAGCGCTGGGAATTTCCCGACGGACAGCGCGGTGTTTCGGAAAATACGATGGCGGTGCGCGGCGATCGCGTCTGGCTGGCGGGGGCCGGCGGCGTCCAACTGTTCCGGCAAGGGCGCTTTTATCTGATGCGCTGGAACGATCCGAACCTACCGGGCCGCTTGTCCGGCATTGTCGAAACGGAAAGCGGCGATCTTTGGCTGAATGGATTCTCCGGAGTAACCCACGTTGCCGCCGCTGAGCTTACGAGGTGGCTGCAAGATCCCAGACGGCAAGTTTCCGGAGAACGCCTCGACGAATTGGACGGTCTTCCGGGTCTCTCGGGGGAAATACTGCCGGAACCGTCGCTAGTCGAAGCTCCCGGCGGAAGACTTTGGTTCGCCACCACCAAGGGGATCGCCTGGCTCGAGCCCGCGACATTCGAGCAAAATCGCAACCGCGTCCCGCCGCCCGTGATTATCTCGGCGGTGGTTTCGAACGGCAAGACCTACGCGGGTTCGCATGCGCTCACGCTCCCCGCCTATACGGAGAACCTGGAGATCGATTACACGGCCCTGAGCCTGGCCATTCCGGAGCGCGTGCTCTTTCGGTACAAGTTGGATGGCGTCGATCGCACTTGGCAAAGTGTCGGCACACGCCGCGAAGCATACTACACGAAGCTTCGCCCCGGCTCCTATCGATTCCAGGTCGTCGCGTGCAATAACGACGGGGTCTGGAACCAAGCAGGCGCCGCGCTCGACCTCAGCGTGTCCCCCGCCTGGTTCCAAACCGGTTGGTTCTTTCTGTTGTGCGTGGCCGTCGGAACGCTCCTTGTTACGGCGGCCTACCGGCTACGCGTGAGGCAGATCGCGGCCCGCATCAACGCCCGCTTCGACGAGCGCCTGGCGGAACGCACGCGTATCGCACAAGAATTGCATGACACTCTGCTGCAAGGCTTCCTTAGCGCCTCCATGCAGGTGCATGTGGCCGCGGATCGCCTGCCGGCGGATTCGCAAGCTAAGCCGCTGCTCACCCGGGCGCTGGAGCTGATGGGTCAGGTGATCGAGGAAGGCCGCAATGCGCTCCGCGGACTGCGCCTTTCCGACTGCCTGTCGCTCGACCTGGAGCAGGCGTTCGCCAGAGCCGAGCAGGACCTCGGCGCACAGATCAAGAACGACAATCCGGTTTTGTCTCGCGTAGTCTCGGAAGGCCAGCGGCGGCTGTTCCATCCGCTGCTGCGCGACGAAGTGTATCGGATTGGCCGCGAGGCGCTGACCAATGCATTTCGCCACGCGCGCGCGGGCCACATCGAAGTGGAATTAAAGTACGACTCGCGGCAGTTTCGCCTGGTGGTCCGCGATGACGGTTGCGGCATCGAGCCCGGCATTTTGCAAAACGGGCGCCACGGGCATTGGGGCCTTTCTGGAATGCGGGAGCGGGCAAACCGCATCGGAGGCAAGCTGCATGTTTTTAGCCGGGTGTCCGGGGGCACGGAGGTGGAACTGACGATTCCAGGCCGCGTCGCGTTTCAGGATCAACCCACCGGTATGTTCCGCGCGCGCCGCCCCGGTGCGGACGCAGGCCGCGAAACACATTTCGCGCCAGCCGACGATCGCCGATGACTGATCCGGTCCGCGCCAGCATGCTGCTTGCCTTGGCCGGTTGTCTGGCTTGGGGGCAGGGCATTACGGGTGTCATTTCCGGCGCCGTCACACCGCCGAAAGCCGCGGCCGCGGCCGGGGTGACGATCACGAACGCCGAGACCGGGGTGGTCGCCTGGTTCGGTAAGCCCAACCTGGCAGGCGTTTATCGCGCACCCGATCTCGCGGCTGGACGATACAACATCGATGTCACGGCGGCAGGATTCAAGCGTCAGCAGGTTTCCGATGTCGAACTGGCCGTCGACCAACGCGTCGACATTCTATTTGTCCTCGAGGCGGGCCAGGCGGCCGACGCGATCATCGTACAAGGGCGGACGCAAGGTCAATTGGAGCCCGACAGTTCATCGGTTGCGACCGCCATTACGCCGTCCGAGCTCCAGGATCTGCCGCTCCCCAGCCGCAATACGCTGAACCTTCTGGCCCTCACTCCCGGCGTGTCGGCGGGCGGCGATATCACCAGCCAGGCAGGGCTGAATTCGTCGCAACTCTCCATCAATGGCAGCCGCACGCTGAACAACGATTTCCTGATCGACGGCGTTTCCGTGGTCAGCGGCTCAACCGGCGCGCCGCAAACCTTGCCGCCGGCCGACTCCATTCGCGAATTCAACGTGCTGGCAGCTTCGTATTCCGCCGAGTACGGCCGAACCTCGGGCGCAATGATTACGCTGATCACCAACTCCGGTACGAATCTCCTGCACGGGTCCGCATACGGCTACTTTCGCAACGAAGACCTGGATGCGAATAATTTTTTCAACAACCTGCTCGGAAAACCGCGCCCGGAAGATCGCTACAATCTGTTCGGCGGCAAGCTCAGCGGGCCACTCCGGATCCCCAAGGTCTATGACGGAAGAAACAAGACCTTCTTCTTCGTGAATTACGAGGGATTGATCCAAGCCGCGCCGTATAATTTGACTTCCACCGTTCCCTACGGCGCTTATGCCGCGGGGAACTTCTCTGCGTCTCCGACGCCCGTTTACGACCCATCCACCAAAGCTCCGTTTCCGGGGAACGCAATTCCAGGGAGTCTGATCGATCAGGCGGCGCTGAAAATTCTCTCGCTGGTCCCGGCGCCCGATTCCACCGGAACCCTAAATAAGACCGACAATATCGTCGCCGACAATTATGTTTCGATCGGCTCGAGCCATCCCACCGCCAACACCGGCGTCGCGCGCCTGGATGAAGCCGCCACCGACAGCCTGCGGCTCTATGGCACGTTCATCCACTACAACAACTACACGCCGATCCAACCCGTCTATCCGGGAAGCCCGCTCGAAAACGCGGTGGGGAGCACGGAAACCACCGGCTACGAATCGAGCACCGGCCTCACAAAAATCTGGAGCCCGACGTTCATTACGCAGGCGAGCTTCGGCTACTTCCGGAACAACGCCGAGATCGCTCCGCCCAGCCGGAATCAATGTCGAGAACACGCTAGGCATAGCAACGTCACACGGCAATGCCGCGCCCGAGTTCAATATCTCGGGTTTCTCGCAACTCGGCACCAACAGCAACACCGAGCGCACCCAGATTGACAACAATTATCAAACTTCCGTAAACAACAGCAAGGCGCTCGGCAATCACCTCGTCCAATTCGGATTCCAGCTTCGCAAGGATCAGTTTGACGACTTCAACCCCACGGCCGATGTGAACGGAAGCTTCACCTTCGACGGCTCGATCACGAACGCAAAAAACAGCTCGGGCGACCCGATTAACGCACTAGCGGATTTCCTGCTGGGCGATATCAA
>JASIGB010000426.1:0-5967 GCA_030045355.1 Bryobacteraceae bacterium | reverse complement strand
AGCCGGCGTGGCGTTCGCGCCATTGAAGTACGAACCGGGTGGCGAGTAGGCGTCGATCGTTCCGAAGCCGCTGGTGTAGATGGTGCCGTTGCCGGCGCCTCTGGTCGGCGGGAGGAAAGAAGTACTTGGACTGGGCATCAAGGTCCGATTGAAAATGTTGACAAATTCGGCGCGGATAAAGATATTGAATTTGCCTTCGGGACCAAAGCGGAAATTGCGGCCGATGCTCGCGTTCTCGGTGGGCGTGCGCGGGCCGCGGAAGTCCTTGTAGTACGTCGTTGCGACCGGGCCGAATGCTCCGCTAGAGGCGGCGGAGCAGACTGCGTTAGACGGACACTCTTCCCAGGCCTTGGGATTCAGCACTTGCGTGTAATAAGGATTATAGGTGCTGAGGTTGTTGATATCGACACCCGGGGTATACAAGGGCTGTCCCGGAACACGAATCTCCTCGCTGGGCAGGAAATTCAGCGTTGTGCTGACCGGAGGCGCCAGGAACGGTCCGCTTTGATAGTTGGCGAACCAGCCGATCTGCCAATCCTTGGCCAGCCACTTCAATCCGCTGGTGGGAATAAATTCCGCCTTGGGAACGGTGTAAATGGCGTTGAAATTCAAATCCTGCGGCGGGATCTGCTGGAGCTGCCAGCGGGCGCTTTGAGGATTAAAGAAATCCTGGGTCAGCGGCCGAAGGAAGCCTTGACCCCAGGTATAGGTGCCGCCGGCCTGTAGACCGTGTGAGAACCGTTTGGTTGCCTTTATCTGCAAGGAGTCATACTTGGAATCGCCGGTTGGAGAGTTCAACGGTTCCAAATTGCCGAACTGCGGATAGGGGTAGAGAGCATCCTGCAGCGGGAGGCTCGCGTTCCATCCGGCGTATGGCAGGAAGCCGCCCTTACCAACGGAGCTCAGGCGCTGTTGAACGGGCGCGCTGTTGAGCGGCGAAAGCAAGAGTTGGTAGTCGCCGAGATTGTTGTAGGTGCTGCTCTTGCAAACTCCGCCGCCGGAGCTGCAAGGACCGGTTCCCGGATAAGGGAACAGGCCAAAACTCGCGTATTCGGCGGGCGAGATTTGGCTCAGATAGCCCAGCGGTCCGCCGCCGAGCCACACGGCTCGGTTGGCCACGTAGGACGCTTCCATGATGAAGTTGGGCGTGATCTCGCGCTGGAAGCCGGCACTCCACTGGTTGATGCGGGGCGGGCGGTTGAGATTGGGATCGGAAACATATGGGTCTGACCCGGCAATGAACGGCGGAGAGGGGGGCACGCCGGGAACCGCCGGGCTGGAGGGATAGATACTTGCGTTCGTGGTGGGCCAGGTCGGAACCTCGATTGCGCCCGGAGTGGCGATGTTTACGTAGCCGTTAATTCCGCTTACGGGGTAAGCGCCGACTGTGCCCTGCACCTGACCGGCAGCATTACCGACGAATTGGTAGTTGACGCCCCAACCCCCGCGGAACACGGTCTTGGGGTCGATCTGATAAGCGACTCCGAGGCGCGGCCCAATGCCATAGGGGTAGGCGCTTCCGTAGAAGTTGCAATTGCAGTCGCTGGCGTACGCGGTCGCGCCCAGGTGGCCGCCGGCATTGGCGTTGGCAATGTTGGGATCGAATTGCGACAAGCGGCCATATTGCTCGCGCGGAGGAGTAGCCAAATCCCACCGCAGGCCGTAGTTGACCGTGAGCTTGCGGGTGACCTTCCAGGAATCCTGGACGAAGAGCGCCCACTGCTGGCTTCCTTGGCGAGTGAACTCATTGGGGGCTTGGGTAACCGACGCATAGTCACCCAAGAGAAAGCTGGCAAATCCGAATCCCTGAGTGAATCCGTCCAAACTGAAGGTCGGATTGTAAGGCTCCATGGTCGCACTAGCGGCATTAGCAGCGGTTTCCGCGGCCAGTGTAACGCCGGAATAAGCCCCAGTGAAGTTTTGCTGCAGGTAGAACTCCGCGCCGATTTTATAGGTGTGGTTGCCGCGAACCCAGGTCAGGTTGGCATTGAAGCTAGGCTTCTCCTCGTAATTCAGCGACTGGATTTGGCCGGCGGTTCCAATATTCTGCATGCCGCCGTAGCCCGTACAACCGGTGCCGCCGGGCGGCGGCACACACATTCCGGTCACGCTCGGGAACTGGCGGTCCTGAATGAAGTCGGTTAGATCGAACTGGGAAGGATTGAAACTGAGGAACGGCGCTTTGTCGCTGAAGGTGGTGTGGAAATATCCTGCGCCTAAGTGCAGCAGCAGAGTCGGCGAAATCGTGTAATCGTAATTCAACCGCGTGGTCCAGTTCGGAATGAAAGTGCCGCGGTACTCTCCGATTTCTTCAGGCAAACCGTCGGCGTTTCCCAGTGGCGAAGAGATCTGGCTTTCGGTGTTGTTCCGGTCCCAATAGAACGACAGCCGGCCTTTGTCGGTGATGACTTGGTCGACCTTGATCGACGGGATGGCGGAATATCTTCCACCATGGATGGATCCGTCATAGTTGCCGACGAGATTGGAGTTCTGCGGCTGCGGCAGCAAAGCCAGGAAAGCCAGCGAACTCGCACTGAAGCGGCTCATCGGAATGATGTTGCCGGGGAAAGGATCAGCATAACCTAGGCCCTGCGCGGTGACGCCGCGGGTGTTGGGGTCGTAAATCTCATTCGCGTAGACTGGGCGCCCCAAGGGATCCGTGCCGAACGATTGGGTTGAAATTCCCAGCGCGGCGCAAAGGCTGCAGGTTCCGTTGGGTGAGATGGCGGAGAAGTCGCCGTTGCGGTAAGCGGTGGTAGGGACGGTGTCCACGAAGCCGTACTCGGTGCCTTCGAGGAACTGTTCGTACGCAAAGAAGAAGAAGGTTTTATTCTTTCCGTTATAAAGTTTCGGGATAATGATGGGACCGCCGAGGGTGCCACCGAAATCGTTACGGCGATTGGTCGGTTTGTACAAGCCGGTGCCGCTCGGATTCTCGGTAAATGGATCAGCGGCATTCAAGTCTTCATTGACGAAATATTCAAACCCGGTGCCGTGGTACTGATTGGTCCCGGATTTCATGGTCATGTTGATGACCACGCTGCCGGCTTGGCCGTACTCGGCGGCGTAGTTACTGGTCTGATACGCGATTTCCTGCACGGCGTCTGTATTGGGCTGGGCCATCTGCGTGTAGACGTAGGTGTTGAAGATGCGCGATGTAGCATCCTGGCCATCGATGCGCATGGTCTCGGTCAACGACGGTGAAAAGATATTTTGAGGGGAGGCTCCGCCCAATCCGTTCACCGTGACCAGGCCGCTGGGAGAATAACTGCTCACGCCGGGCAGAGTCAGCATGGTGTTATAAGGATTGCGGTAGCCCGAGGTGCCGGCATTGACCGTTCCGATGCCTAACAGGGGAAGCTCGTCCATCTGCTCGACGGTGATGTTGTGCGCTATGTCGCCGGTTTCGGTTTGCAGCAAGGAGGCTTGCGCTTCGACGGTGATGGACTCGGAAGCCGCGCCGACCTGCAGGGGAATATCCTCCCTCAAGACTTGGGTCGCTGCGAGCGCGAGATTGGTGTGGGTATAAGTCTTGAAGCCCGAGACCATAACAGTGACTTCATAGCTCCCGACAGGCAAATCGGCGATGGAGTAGTTACCGGCGGCAGTCGTGGCGGCCGAGTAGACGACGCCGGTGGCGATGTTCTTAGCCTGGACATTTGCACCGGGAACGGCGGCGCCTGTGGGATCGGTGACGGTACCGGTGATGGTGCCGGTTCCACCTTGGCCGAACAGGAACGGACTAACCAGCAGCACGCAGAGAAGGCAGGACAAGGCAGCTACAGACACTGAGCGCATAGACACAAGTACCCTCACACACTGAGTTAAAGTTGAAAACCCGAAGCGAAGTGACGACGCTGATCGTCACCATCAAAAACTTTGAAGCTTTGTAAAGTCTATTCGATTTCTCAAACCGCGTCAAGGTCAAAGTGAAATCTCAGTACAGGTTTTTAGCGTGCGTTTTGCATGCATTTTGTTGTGTGTTGGACGCAGCGCGCGCGGTGGTTTGACAGCGTCGTGTGGCGAGTTATAGACTGACCACGCCAATGAGAATCGCGATTTTACTGACCGCCGTTGTGGCCTTGCCGATGTTGACGCTCGGACAATTCGGGCGCGGAAGTTGGACGACGTTTGGAGGAGATCCCCAGCGCACGGGATGGAATAAGACCGAGCCGGACCTGAATGCCGAGAGCGTGAAGCACTTGAAGCTGGAGTGGAGCGTGCAACTGGATTCGACGGCCAAGGCCATGAACAATCTGACCGCGCCGCTGGTGCGCGCGAGCATCGCGACGCCGCGGGGCGTAAAGGACATGGTGATCGTGGGCGGCGTAAGCAATAAGGTCTTCGACGTGGACGGCGACACGGGCAAAATCATTTGGGAAAAGACGCTGGAGGTGGAGGGCCAGCCGCAGCGGCAGGATAGCTGGCTGTGTCCCAACGGGCTGACGGCGACTCCGGTGATCGGGCCGGCGCCGCGCACGCCGGGCGCTGCATCGGGAGTCGGACAAGCGCTGTATGTGCTGGCGGCCGACGGCAAGCTGCACGCTTACAACATGGTGAGCGGCGAAGATGTCCTCGCGCCGACGCCTTTTGTTCCGGCTTTTGCGAAAGCATGGAGCATGAGCCTGGTAAGCGGCGTCCTTTATACGACCATTTCGCAGAACTGCAATGGCGTGAAGTCGGGCGTATATGCGATGGACTTGAACGATCCCGCGCACAAGGTGGCTCATTTCGATACGGGGACGAATGGTGCGGGCATCTGGGGGCGCGGCGGGGCTGCGTTGACTGAGGATGGCCGTGTGATCGTGGAGACGGGCGATGGCGCATTCGATCCGGCCAAGGGTGAGATGGCGGACTCGGTGATCGAGCTCGCGGCAAAGGACCTGAAGTTGGAGGACTATTTTTCGCCACGCAATCGAGCGTGGATGACCAATAAGGACCTGGACATGGGCAGCATCAGTCCGGTCATTTTCAATTTCAAGAATTGGGAACTGGCGGCGACGAGCGGCAAGGAGGGCGTGATCTTTTTGCTGGACACCAAGTCACTGGGCGGGACGGATCATCACACGCCGCTCTATCGCAGCCCGAAGTGGACTAATGAAGAAGTGAACTTCGCGGGCAAGGGATTTTGGGGCGCGTTCTCGACCTGGGAAGATGCAGCCGGAACTCGCTGGCTGTACGTTCCGGCGTGGGGACCGCCGACCGCGGCGGCGAAATTTCCCGTGCAGCACGGGACGACGATGGACGGCAGCGTGATGGCGTTCAAAGTGGAAGAGCAGGGCGGCAAGCCGGTGCTGACGCCCGCGTGGAATTCGCTCAATATGGGATTGCCGGCGCCGGTGATTGTCGCCAACGGCGTGGTGTTCGCGATGTCCGACGGCGATTCGGGAGTGCAGTTCGGGCCCAACGGAAATCTGCTGAACGTGCAGGATCGCAAGGCGCGCACGGGGCACGCGACGGTGTATGCGCTGGACGCCACGACGGGCGATGTGCTGTATTCGAGCGGCAACGCGATCAAAGGATTCGCGCACTTCAGCGCGCCTGCGATGGGCGGCGGGCGCATTTACGTAGGGACCGAGGACGGGATGCTGTATGCGTTCGGGTTGGGCATACCGCAGCCTTAGGATCGCGCTCCTCGGCGCGAGCCTGGCGGCGACCCTCGCGCATCCGCAGCGAGCGGAGAAGCTCATCGCGATTGCCTTATTCGACGGCAAGACGCTGCGGGGGTGGGACGGCGATCCGGCGTTTTGGCGCGTGGAAGATGGCGCGATCGTCGGCGAGACCAGGCCGGGCAAGATTCCCAAGCAGAACACGTTCTTGATCTGGCAAAATGGCACGTCGGGAAATTTCGACTTGCACGCGGAGTATCGCATCACCGGCGGAAACAGCGGGATTCAATACCGGAGCGAGGAACTGCCCGATATCCGCTGGGCGATGAAGGGCTATCAGGCCGATATCGACGCGGAG
>JASIGB010000425.1:0-11691 GCA_030045355.1 Bryobacteraceae bacterium | reverse complement strand
CTGAACTCACCTCGAATTGGGAAGCCGCAACCGTAATTGGTGAGCCGGGCGGGGCTCGTTGCCCAAAAGGGGTCTTGACGGCACTCAAGTTATTGATTCGCTGAACCGCCAAAACCTACAAAGAGGGCAAAAATCGACAGACCGTCACCATAGTGTCACCACGGAATTGAGCCGGTTCGTGCGACGTGCGCCGTTGTTCCCCGGCCGCGGAAGCTGGTTGAAAATCGACGGAATGGTCGCTCGTTCCACGCTCGTCATACCACTATCGGGGCCTCTCCAATTTCCTTTGGGAGCGCATTGACGGCGCTCCAAGGAAGCCTGAAGCCCCTTTGCTACAACGATTCACAACATCCGCAAAGAGTCGCCGATGAAAGTAGGCTCAAGTCGAGGAACCGTTGAAGCACCCACAACGTTGCGTGAAATTCGAGGGCATTCTGCCGCCGCGAGCTGTCGTCCCTAGGCATCGTCAATAATGACTGTGGCGCCGATTTGCGAAGCTTCTCCTTCTTCCTGCGTACAGACGTGCCGTCGCGCTTCAGTTGCCACAGATGAAATGAGGCAGTCCAAGCCTTTCCTTCGCGAGACATTCGGATTCGAACCCGTTGTGAAGCTGTACGTGATGATGTCGGCGCGTCGATGCCAGCCGCGATCGGACCAGAACTTATGTGCGAGGTCGTTTTCCACAACAACCTGTATGTGGGTGTTGTCGATTCCGGCTTCAGCCAACTTCTCCAGACAGCATGCCACGAGCCCGGACGCGATGCCCCGTCGACGAAAATCCGGAGCTACCGCAAGATGATAGAGATATCCACGGCGACCGTCGTGTGCCGACATGGCACATCCTACGATGCGATTCCTGAAACGCGCCACAAAGCTCATACCGGGATTACGCGCCAAATGCCGCTCCATCATTTCGCGGGACTCGGCCGACGATAACCTTATTCCCGGTGTCGAGTGCAGGAGTGTATAGACGCCGTCATACTCGGCGATTGACATCTCTTCAATCGAGACTCCGAATGCACCAGTGTCAATATTCCGCGTTGACATGATGGATGATTTTCGCACGGGTCTCAGGCACTTGATCGCGGGCTAGCTCCTCGTGCTGCCGCGTCGTGGCGCCAGAACGGATTCTCCCCGCTACGGTATCGGCTTCGGCTGCCCGCTGGGCAATGATCAGGTTTGGGAACAGTCCTCCGAGCACGACGAATAATAGCCCCGCTGCCAGTATCCAGCGCTCGCGCGGAAGGGCATCCGCCATCTGCGTAAAGCCCGTCCGGCGCTTGCCCAGAAACAGTCTTGCAAAGAGACGAAAAATGCTCACCGCATTCATGGCGGTCGCGATGGGCAACACCACGCCTGTCACGGGATGCGACATCAATGTTCCGTGAATCAGGAGATCCTGCGAGCAAAAGCTGAGCGTACCCGGCAATCCCACCAGCGCCAGACCGAAGACCGCGAATGAAACGGCTAGCCGCGGTGCGTGTTGGGCTAATCCAAGATGCCGGCTTGCGGTCAGGTTTTCACCGAAGCGAACTTCCAGCAGCCGCAGAATCCCGAGAAGACCCATCGTCGATATCGTCACGACGAACCAGTGCACCAACGCACCGGTGATTCCTTCCGAGGTACGGCTTTCGAGACCCGCCAGAATCGCCGCCGACTGGCTGAGTGCGAGTAAGGAGAGCAACCGGCGCGGGGAGTTTTCTGTCAGTGCGCGGATAGCCACATAGAGCGCCGTTGCCATGGCGAACCAGGAGAGGATTGGGAACGCATTGCTGGCTGTGCGCGGAAACAGCGGCAGGATCAGCCTGGCAACCAATAGCGCACCGAAATGTCCGTTCAAAAGAAGAGCGGTGGGAATGGCCGGACCGCCTTCCGCCAAGTCGGCGACCCAGGCTTGAGCCGGGCAGATTCCCTTGCGCAGAATGACAGCGACGACGAGCAGCCCGAAGGCGGCGTTTCCGCCGGGGCTTTGGCCCTTCAAAGCTTCGATGGAGAGCGCATGGCCGCTTGCGGAAATGAGTGCGATCGCGAGAGCCAGAGCGAGGCTCGACAGCGACAGGGCTGTGCCAGGGCGCCAGGAGGGGGCCCGGAACCATGACCGCACAAAGAATGGAACTGTGGTGAGAATCCATCCAGCAAGAAACACTGCCAGATTATCGGTTGAATACGCGGTCAGCGTAGCTCCCAGGATAAAAACAATTCCGGCCATCGTTGGAGCGTCGCAGTCGCGCTTGGGCAGCATCAGGGTCGACGCCAGAGTGAGGCAGGAAAACAACACCATCAATGCCTCGGGTAGCGATTCTCCAGTGGGCGCAGCCACAAGCAACCCCGCGGATGCTGCCACTGAAATCAGCGATGCCGTGAAGCCCACGATTCGCGCGTGGCGGCGCCAAGCCATCATCAGGATTGCCGCAAACCATGGTACGGCGATCGCGAGACCACTGACCCATCCAACAGGAGTCCATGCACCGTTTGCTCTCATTCGACTCCCTCTTTGGCAGGCCTGCGCAACCACATTGAGGACTCTTTCCGCTGGTTCGCCCTTGCTGTCATTCCGATCCCGTCCAGACGGGCAAACAGCCGCGAGATATGGAGAAGCGGATAGATAATCCATCGATCGAGAATAGTGTCGAGGTGTCCGCGATCCAATGCCCACCGGTAGAGCCAAACGTGCACCGCTGCCGGTGTCAGGTCTTCCATTTGCTTGCCGGTTGGCCCGATTTCCCCGCCAATGGCGGAGTGCATGCGGTGATAGTCGTGAAGCATCGACGGCGCCCGGAGAAACTGCAACGTGCGGACCAGGGCATGCCCCAGAATATGGGCCACGGCAACGAAACTCCAGCCGAATCCGATCTCGACGAAGATCACGCCGACCTGCGTCAGGGACGCGAAGGCCAGCGAGGTCTTGGCATCTGCGCTCGCGCGACCCGTAATCGTGCCGTAAATGGCTGTGGCGACGCCGACGATGATCACGCAGGCCGCGGCTGCGTGGGTTTGCGCGAGCAAGGGTTGAGCACGGAGGAGGAGGTATGCGCCCGCGTGAATGGAGATGGCGCCGTAGAAGATGGCGCTCGACGGGGTCGGGCCCTCCATCGCACGGGGAAGCCATCCGGAGAAAGGAATCTGGGCGGCCTTTCCGGCGGCGGCTAGAAGGAGGAAGAGACACACGGCCGTAGCCTGCGCTTCCTTAAGCGCAGGCATGCCTGCAGCGAACGATGCGGTGCCAGCCCACTTATGCAAGGCGAAGACTCCTACGAGCAGTCCGACGTCAGAGGCTCGGTAGACCGCAAAAACACGAAGACCGTTTTCGACCGGCGCCAGCCGTTGGTCGAAAAAGGCGATCAGAAGCACCGAGGTGATGCCGACCAGTTCCCAACCCGTGATCAGCAGATCGAAAGAACCGGCGGCGAATGCGAGCAGGGAACCAAAAGCGAAGAGGTGCAGGAAGAGAAAAAATCGAAAGAATCCACTTTCGCGATGAAGATACGTCGCCGAAAACTGTCCAATCAGTCCGGACAATGCGACTGTCATCACGAGAAAGGGCAGCGACAAGTGGTCGGCCATCAGGAAAAGAGGAAAACGGTAATCATGAACGGCGAACCAGCTTCCGAACGTCACGGTGATGGCAGAGGCGTGGGAGGCCGCGAGAGTCCACAGCAGGGTGGCCAACCCGAAGAGGCAGGCCGTGAACGTCAGCGCAGTGACGCGGGAGATAACGCGCTCGGAAGGAACCCAGCCCAATAACCACAGGAAAGCCAGCAATGCAAACACCGCGCCCGGGGCCATCACGACGAATACAAGCGCGGTCTGGGCAGGACTCACACGGCACGTCCTTCTGCAGTCGCGGGAATCCAGGCCATCGGAAGATGGTCCATTTTGCCGGCATACCATTCGGACGAAGAAAGTGCGACCGGCAGACGTTCGAGCGCACCGTCGAGCTCTTCGAATCCTGATTCCCGGCAGACATGCACCCGGCCGGAGGCCGGATCGATCGTGGCGATGCGAATCCAGCGGTTCTCGACCATCCGCTTCAGTGAAGCGCTTCGATCAATTACACGCTTCAGGCGTTCGGGGGTGGTCTCGACCACGAACAGAATGCGAACCGGTTCGTGAATCGAGACCATTTGCCAGGGCAAACCAGTTCGCAAGTCACTGGCGTGGCCATCCATTACGCCAACCAGCCCGGTCACATTGTGAGGCAGCTTCGTGCCGCATCCGTAGCGATCGTTATCGACGAAAGAAAAGTAGTATTCGAGACTGATTCCGGCGCACACGGGAACCACCGCGGCCATCAGCGACGTGAGACTCCGATCGTCCGCGTCCTGATCCGCGTCGTACGAAACGAGGAAGGCTCGCCGGTCGAGAAAGAGTCCGCGCGTCAGGCTGCGACGCCCAACAATACAGACGGCGTTCGTGCAATGGCCATATTCGGGCCGTGGCTGGGCCAAATGCTCACTGCGTTCCTCCACGTGACGGAGCGCTTCCGCTGGGTCCGCGCCCGCCGGACATGATTCGAAACGCCGGACGCGTTCGTGGGCGTCAAGGGCGCGGGCCTCGTCGAGCGACTTTCGAAGGAGCTCCAGATCGTCGTGATGCGAGGCCGGAAGAGTGTCCAGGTCGTACAGTTCAACATCGTCGCTGCAGGTATCGTGATATCCCCCAATGAACCAGGTGTCATCCGGAATATCGATGCCGCGTTCCCGCAGACGAGAGCGGACTTCCGGACGATTGGCCATTGCGGCGAAGAGCCGGGCGTTGGGCCCGCCACGCCGGCCGCCGCAGGCTCCGCAATCGTGGGCCGATTCATGCGGGTTGTTAAGGCTCGTCGAACCATGGCCAAGCATCGCGACGAGAGGGGCGAATCCCTGCTTCAGGCCGGCTGGGCCCAGAACGCTCGCGACGCTGTCCGCCTTTTCCTCAGCCGCAAAGCCCATCAACAGTCCCTCGACCGCGTGCTGCGATTCCGCAGCGTTGCGCATGAACCGCAACTCGGTGCGCGGTTCCGGGAGAAAGGTCTTGTTCAGCCAATCGCGCAGGATGGCGTAACGGCGCGGCGCCAGGAGGTGCCCGATCAACGGTACTGCCGAAAGCAGTCCGAGCACGGTCGTCGACAACCAGCCTCGCACCAGGGACCGAGATGAGACGAACGAATTTCGCATCAGCAGTCCCAGTAAACGCCTGCGCCACCGGCGGCTATGGTGCATGGCGGCGTCTTCGGCTTTCGGCTGCTCGATCACTGCGTGCCGGGGTTTGACCACGACGGGGCAGAACGCCGCGCCCTGCGGGTCGTCGATTCCCTGATAGTCGACCGCGACGCCGAAGTACCCCGCGGCGCTGAACGTCTCTACTTCCGGGTCCAGCTCTTCCAGCGCGCGCCGCATGGACTCTTCCCGCTCGTCTACGCAGAAGAAGACCTGCGCTCGCGGTTTGGTTTTGAGCCGGGTGAGTCCGCGGTATTTCCGATGGCTAGCCAGCCCATGCAGGATCGCGCGTTCATGCCACCGTTCGTAGGCCACGTGGAGAATGCGCCGGCGTTCGAGTCCGTTGCACGCTTTGACTTCATTTACGAAGGATGCCCAGTCGGCATTAGACAGCAGATTGACCTCGGCGGATGAAAGCGACACCACCCGCGCCGCGTCGTAAATCCGGGCGGTGCGGCTCAGGTGCAGCCGCTCCTGCGTCTTCAGCGGGTTCTCCCGCGGCATGGTTTCCGCCGCGCCCGTGCGGGCGGCCACGCGCGACATCGTCAGCCGCACCGCGAGAAAATCCATCAGCGAGCACGGAATCGATTCATGAGGAGCTAGCGCCGGGCTCTCTTCCAGCTTCCGCATCAGCCCAGACCAACCGGGCAGGGCGAGTAGTTCGGACTCTAGGACCTCTTTCCATTGGCTCTCCTCGATGTCTCCCGCGTCGAGATAGTCGAGCACCGCATCCGTCGCCGAAAAGGACCTCTCCTTCTGCCGCCGGAATTCTTTGTCGAGGCCGCGCAGATATCGCGGAAACATACCCCCGCGCTTCGAGAGCAACGTCCGCACCGATTCGTAGAAGCCTCTTTCGCGGTACGGCATCGGCCAGTATGCGGCGCCCTGATCAAGAAACACCGAGCACAACCGGATCAACCAGGGGTGAATGATCTCATCGATGGGGCGCGTCGCCGGGGGCTCTGCTTCATGCACGGCCGTGCGCCTGAAGCAGGCGTCAAACAGCGTGCGCAGCGCGGGGTGACGGAAGTCCCCGGCAAGATCACCCTGTTCCGTACGCCACAGAATCGTGGCGCCGTCGAATTCGCGCACGCCCGGCGTAATCATGGCGCGGCGCAGCGAGCACCGTGTCAGTCCGGGAAAAACAACCGCGTCGGGCTCGCTTTCGAGTACGGCATTAATGTCGTCGATATCGATGCGGGCTCGCGCAAGCTCCCGCCGATAGGCCGCTTCCGACATATAAGGTTCAGCGCCGAATAGCTGCGAGGCTTCAACGACTGCGCGCTCGAAAGGCAGAGATTCGAAAGCGTGCAGTGTGTTGTGGTGAACGAAAACGCCGATCGGACCCTGGGCCGGAAGCAGGTGAGCAGCGTGCTCAACTGCCTGAAGCAGCTTTTCTCGCCGTCGGTGCTCGGATTGGTCCTGATCCTTCATCGAGCCGTTCTGACGCGGGCTTTCGGCTCCTGCTTGGCTACTTCCTTCAGCATGCTCACCGTGCTGCTGAGCTGAGAGTAGAAGTAACGGCGAAGGATGTCGAGCACCTCGATCAGAGCATGGTCGCGGATCGAATAGAAAACCTGATTGCCCACCTTGCGGTTGACGACAATCTGTTTGCTGCGCAGAACCGCCAGGTGCTGCGATGCATTAGCCTGCTCGATGCCCAGCTTTTCGATCAGCTGGCCGGCCGAAAGTTCCCCGTCGCGCAGCAATTCGACAATTGCGATACGCGTGGGATTTGCGAGGGCTTGAAAGATCTCGCTCTTGAACTGCCGCAAGGCCTCGCTCATATACTGATAGTATATTCGAAATATAGAATATTTAAAAATCCGTGATCGGCGAGGAGAACTCCTGACCTCATGTCCAAAATCGCGATAACCGAAAACAGCCACAACGTTTCGGCGCCCCTGAGCCACAACGAGCACCTTCTCAGGTGGGTGGAGAAGATGGCCAGTCTGACGAAGCCGGAATCCATCCATTGGGTGGACGGTTCGCAGGAGGAGCACAACCGCCTTTGCGATGACATGTGCGCCACGGAACGCTCATCCGGCTGAATCAGGATCTGTGACCCGGCTGCTACTATACTCGGTCGGATCGGTACAATCTGCCTTGCCGGATCTCCGCGCGCCACGCCGCTCCGGTCGAGATGCTGCAGCTCGTCAAACCGCTCCGCCGAGAAATCCATCCCCGTCCGTCTGTCGATCCGATCACTGCGCTACGTTGCGATTAGCTGCGCGATATCACGCAATTTGACGTGGGCAGTCGAGCCTGGCTCCGTTTCTGAACGCTCGTTGCAGGGCCTTTCGCGCTAATTAGGCCAGTGGGCTTGATAATTGCATAGTCGCTGTGCATGAAGGACTTCCTGCGGAGCATCGAGCATCTGATCCGCGTGGTGATGATCCTGGCTGTAGGGGTGGCCTCTTTCCTGGTGATTCGGGCGATGGTTATTCCTCAGGATTTCGGCAAGTACGGGCATTTTCGCCCCGCGGCCATGGATGAAATCCGTGCCCGCCCGGTCAGATTCGCCGGGCATACCACCTGCGAAGCCTGCCACTCCGACGTAGCCGAAGTGAAGGGGAAGGGCAAACATGTAGGCGTGGCCTGCGAAGCCTGCCATGGTCCCTTGGCAAACCACGCCGAGGATCCCGGGTCCGTGATCCCCAAGCTGCCTGACCCCGCAGTTTTATGCGTGCGATGTCACGAGGCCAACGCATCCAAGCCCAAGTCGTTCCCCCAGGTGGTTTCGGCGGAACACTCCGGGGGCGTAGTCTGCACCACCTGCCATCAACCCCACGACCCGTTGGGAGGAGGAAAGCCATGAGCATGACACGGCGCGAACTGCTCGCCAAATCCGGCAAGTTTATTCTTCTTACTTCCGCGGCCGCGGCGGCGTGGGAGCACGTGCTGGCGGGAACATTCGAAGCCGCTCCGAATTACGACGCCACCAAGCACTGGTGGGCGATGCTCATCGACCCTGGCAAGTGCATCGGTTGCGGCAACTGCGTGCGCGCGTGCGAGGCCGAAAATAACGTGCCGCCCGGCCATTTCCGCACTTGGATCGAACGTTATCACGTCGAGGATTACGACCTGGAGCACCCGCAGGTGGACTCGCCCACTGGCGGCCACGACGGCTTTGGGGATAAGTATCATGACGGCGGCAAAACCTTCTTCATCCCCAAGTTGTGCAACCATTGCGCCGATCCGCCTTGCGTGCAGGTGTGTCCCGTGGGCGCTACATTCATAACGCCCGATGGCGTTGTGCTGGTGGACGAGAAATATTGCCTCGGGTGCCGGTATTGTATTCAAGCCTGCCCCTACGGGGCCCGCTTCTTGAATCCCAGGAAAAATACGGCCGACAAATGCACGCTCTGCTATCACCGCATTACGCAGGGACTTACGACCGCCTGTTGTGAAGTGTGCCCGACTCAGGCTCGCGTACTGGCCGATTTGAAGAATCCCAAAGATCCCATTCACGAGTTCTTGCGAACGCACAATGTGCAGGTGCTGAAACCGCATATGGCTACGGGCCCGAAGGCGTTCTATAAGGACCTGGACGGATCGGTTCGATAAGGAGCAGATGCATGGGGACCTTACTGTCTGGAGTCCAAGGCTACATCTACCCGAACGAGGTGGAGCTGCAATGGAGCATCTTGATCGTCCTGTACCCGTACATTACGGGGCTGGTGGCGGGCGCGTTCATTTTGGCCTCACTCGAGCGCGTCTTCAAAGTGGAAGCCGTGAAACCCACGTATCGGCTGGCCCTGTTGACCGCGCTGGCGTTTCTGCTGGTGGCTCCGATGCCGCTGCAGCTCCACCTCGGACACCCCGAGCGATCGTTTGAGATGTACCTCACTCCGCACCGCTCTTCCGCCATGGCGATGTTCGGCTTTGTTTATCTTTGGTATCTCATGGTGGTCCTTTTGATGGAGATTTGGCTGGATTACCGCAAGGATATCGTGGCGCGGGCCGAGTCGAGCCGCGGCATCATAAAGTGGATTTACCGCGTGTTGACGCTGGGATCATACAACCTGAGTCCGGCGGCCCTGAGAGTAGACGAGAAGGTGGGTTACTTCGTCACCTTGATCGGCATCCCTTCCGCGATCCTGTTGCACGGATATGTGGGGTTCATCTTCGGCTCGGTAAAGGCCAATCCATGGTGGTCCAGCCCGCTAATGCCGGTGGTCTTCATCTTCTCGGCGATGGTTTCGGGCATTGCCGCGGTTCTGTTGCTGTACATGGTGACGTCGAAGCTGCGCCGGACGCCGGTCGACATGCGCTGCGTCGATACCATCGCACGTTACCTGCTCTACACGTTTATTATCGATTTTTCCCTGGAAATGCTGGATCTGGTTCACCGCATTTATGAAGCCGACGAATCGCTGCGCGCGCTGGATTTTATGGTCCACACGCGGCTCTACTTCTCGCAGGTGATTCTGCAGATCTTTCTCGGCACGCTGTTTCCCATCGCTCTGCTGGGGCTGATGCAATTGTGGAAGCTGAGCGAGGGAGGACGTCGGGCGGTCTATGCTATCGCCGGGTCCTTCACCCTGGTGGGCATTTTCGCCATGCGCTGGAACGTCGTCATCGGGGGCCAGCTCTTTTCGAAAAGCTTCCTGGGATACACCAGCTACAAAATGGGTTTCGCCACTCGCGAAGGACTCTTGCCGGCGATTTTGCTCACCTTGTTGCCGTTTGTCGTTCTTTATGCACTGGTAAAGTTGTTGCCGCCCTGGCCGAAGCGTGAGGCAGCGGCATGAGGAGGGCGCCATGGATGGGCCTCCGGTCGAGGAAGCCACTCATCCAGTAAACGCGGGCCAAATCGAGAATTTGATCCTGGCGATCGAGGATCTGCGGCGCCGCGTTGATGCGCTGGAACGCAGGTTTGAAAGCGCTCGATTGCTGCCGGAGCCCGCTCGAGAGCCGCCGTCCGTGTTGCCAGCTCCCGCCTTGCCGGCCCCCTCGATAGAAGCCACAGCCAGCGAATTTTCGCCCGGATTGCTGGCGGGGCTCGGGCGAGTGCTGCTGGGTCTTGCGGGTGCGTATCTGTTGCGCGCCATCACTGATGCAAACGTTGTACCGCGTCTGGCCGGCACGCTCGCCGGAGTCCTTTATGCGTCCGTTTGGCTCGTCGCCGCACGGCGACGACGCCCGGACAATCGGTGGGTGGCGCCATTGCAGGGGCTTACCGCTTCCGCCATTCTCGCGCCGCTGCTATGGGAAGCCACCATCCGGTTTCACACGCTAACCCCCTCAGCCGCGGCCGCTATTCTGAGTGGGTTTATTATTCTGGGCCAGATCTTTGCTCGGCGAAATGACTTGTCGCCGGTGGCTGGGATCACAGCGCTGGCCGGCTCGGCGACAGCCGTTGCATTGATTATTGCCACGCTTGATCCGATGCCATTTTTCGCCGCGCTTGCAATCGCTGCGGCTTCCGTGGAATATGGAGCTTGCCACGACCGCGTCTCGGGCGCGCGCTGGATCGTCGCGCTCGCGGTTGACTTCTGTGCGTTCCTGTTGGCGTACTTGGTTACCAGGCCGCAAGGGCTTCCGGAGGGCTACGCGCCGATTCCAGTTGCCGCGGTATTCGCGATTCAATGGGCGCTGGTGGCTGTTTATTTGGCGAGCACCATCGTACGCACATTGGCGCACGGGCTGGCGATGCGTTGGTTCGAGATGGGTCAGTTGGTGACCATCGTCGCGCTGGCCATCGGAAGCACATTACAGTGGGCGCACGGAACGGGAGCTGCCGTGCTGGCGGTCGGCGCTGGTTGTCTCGCGGCAGGAGCGGCCTCCTATGCGGCCTCCGCGATAGCTCAGGCGCGCCGGTTACATCGCGACTACCACGCGTATGCCACCTTTGCTCTTCTGTTTGCTCTGATCGGGAGTAACCTGCTACTAACCGCTTTGCCGCTGGCAACGGTGTGGTCCGCTTTGGCGCTGACGATCGCATGGTTCGGCGAACGCTGGCGCAAAAACGTGTTGCGCGTGCACAGCGCTGTCTATTTAGCAGCCGCGGCATTAGCATCGGGTCTGATGAGTTGGTCGCCCCCGGCTGCGTCGGGGGCATTGTTGGGAATGTCGTCCGCGTTGCTATATATCTTGATGGTTTGGAAGCGCGCGGGTAAAACACCACCGTGGCCGGAGCGTATCCCTTCAGCAACTGCGGCCGCTCTGCTTTGCTGGAGCTTGGTCGCTGTCACGACTGGATCTGCGCTGGCATCGCGACTCCCCGCCCCGCTGAACAGCACGTTGCGAACCGTTGTGATTTCGGGTCTAGCGATCGTGTTGGCGTGGCTTGGATCGCGCTGGCGCCTGAAGGAACTCGTCTGGCTGCTCTACCCTTGGATGGCTTTCGGAGCAATCAAGTTGATCCTGGAAGATTTCGGCCGTGGCGAGTCTGCGACATTGTTTGTTTCGCTCTTGGTCTATGGTGCGGCACTCATCGCACTGCCGCACCTGCTGCAGCGTGCCAGGCCTGGGGCCGCCCCGTAAA
>JASIGB010000424.1:0-3003 GCA_030045355.1 Bryobacteraceae bacterium | reverse complement strand
GTCCATCGTCAAACCCGTCGCTACGCATCCCAGCCTCCAGCGCAACGAACTGGGCCTCACCATTCGCGATTACGAAGGGGCCATGTCCACGCTGTGCGCCGGGTGCGGGCATGATTCCATCACCGCCGCCCTCACGCGCGCGCTTTGGGAAATATCGGCCGAGCCGCACATGATCGCGAAGCTTTCCGGCATCGGCTGCTCCTCGAAGACGCCCGCGTACTTCGTCAACGGCGCGCACGGGCTCAACTCGGCGCACGGCCGCATGCCGCCCATCGCCACCGGCGCCAATGCCGCCAATCGCGAGCTGATCTACATCGGAATTTCGGGCGACGGCGATTCGCTTTCCATCGGCCTGGGCCACATGTGCCACGCCATCCGCCGCAACGTTCGCATGATCTATGTCATCGAAAACAACGGCGTCTACGGCCTCACCAAGGGCCAGTTCTCGGCCTCGGCCGACGTGGGGTCGAAGAGCAAGCGCGGTGAGCCCAATCGCATGGAACCCATCGATTCGGTGATGCTGGGCCTGAGCCTCGGCGCAACCTTCATCGCGCGCAGTTTTTCGGGCGACAAGGACCAGCTCGTGCCCATCTTGAAGGCCGCGGTCTCACATCGCGGGTTCGCCCTCGTCGACGTGATCTCGCCTTGCGTCACCTTCAACGACCACGAAGGTTCCACCAAGAGTTATCTCTACACCCGGCAGCACGATTTGAAAGCCACCGAAGCCGATTTCGTTCCGCCGGCCAGCGAGATCCTGGCGCAAATCGGACAGAACGGCGCCGTCAACGTTACCATGCATGATGGAAGCGTTGTGCGATTCAAAGGCGTTCCGCGCGACTACGATCCCACCGATCGGCGCCGCGTGATGGACTACCTGGAAGAGCGCCATGGCAAGGGCGAAATCGTCACGGGCTTGCTGTACCTGGACGAGTCCATCCCCGGCATGCATGAAATGAGCAACACGCCAGACACCGCATTGACCAAGGTTCCTTATGCCAAGCTGTGTCCGGGCGCCGCGGCGCTCGACCGGTTGCAGGAAGATTTCCGGTGATCGCGCTGTCAATGATCACCGAAACACAAATCATCCAATTTGATTCGATCCCACTCGATTGCGGCCTGACGCTCGCTCCCGTGGATGTCGCCTATGAAACCTACGGCGAATTGAACGCGCGCAAGAACAACGCCATTTTGATTCTCCACGCCTTTACAGGCGATGCGCACGCAGCAGGCACGGACAAAATCACTGGCGCCCCCGGCTGGTGGGACAGCATGATTGGTCCTGGGAAGGCCTTCGACACCGACAAATACTTCGTGATTTGTTCGAATATCCTGGCCGGATGCCGCGGGTCTTCGGGCCCGGGTTCCATCAACCCCGAGACCGGCTGCCCTTACGCGATGTCCTTCCCGCCGGTCACCATCCCCGACATGGTGCGCTTGCAGAAGATGCTGGTGGAGCACCTGGGCATCGAGCGGCTGCTCGCCGTCTCCGGCGGATCGATGGGCGCGATGCAGGCGCTGCAATGGGGCGTGGCCTATTCGGAGTCCGTGGCCGCGGTCATTCCCATCGCCGGTACCGCGCGCCACAGCCCGCAGCAGATTGCGTTCAACGAAGTGGGCCGCCAAGCCATCATGGCGGACGCGGACTGGAACGAAGGTAATTACTACGGCAAACGTCCGCCGGCGCGCGGGCTCGCGGTGGCGCGTATGGTGGGACACATCACCTACATGAGCGACACGTCGATGCGCGAGAAATTCGGGCGCCGCTTGCGCGATCAGGATCAATTCGAAGTGGAAAGTTACCTGCGCTATCGCGGCAATCAATTTGTCGACCGCTTCGACGCGAATTCGTATCTCTACATCACCAAGGCCATGGATTATTTCGATCTCACCGCCGGACGTCCGTCGCTCAGCGCCGCGTTCGATGGCGTGAAGTCGCGGTTCCTGGTGATCAGCTTTTCCTCCGACTGGCTGTACCCGAGCTATCAATCGCTCGAAGTGGTGCGCGCACTCCGCGGCCGCAACTGCGACGTCGCCTATTGCGACCTGCCTTCCACCTACGGTCACGACGCGTTCCTGGTGAACGTCTCCGAACAGGCTGAACTGGTGCGCGGTTTTCTAGCCAGCACGTTCCGGGGGCAGCCCTAGGAGTGCCCCAACAGGTGCCAGAAAAAGCCGTGTCCGAAGCGTTCGTTCCTAAGCTGCTCGGACGCAGCGACTACGCCATCATCAGCGAGATCATCGAAGAACGGGCCCGCGTCCTCGATCTGGGCTGCGGCGGAGGCGAGTTGCTCGCTTGGCTTGCCGAAAACAAGCAGGTGGACGCGCGCGGCGTGGAGATCGAAGGCTCCAAAGTCCGCCAGGCCATCGCGCGCGGCGTCTCCGTGTTTCATAGCGACATCGAAGATGCCCTGGCCGACGTTCCCGAACTCGCTTTCGATTACGTGATCCTGAGCCAGACGCTGCAGGAATCGCGCGCGCCGCTGAAAGTCCTGCGCGAGATGCTGCGCGTGGGACGCCGCGCCATCGTCGCGTTCCCCAACTTCGGCCACTGGAGCGTGCGCCTGGCGCACCTGTTCACCGGCCGCGCGCCCAAGACCAAGCTGTTCCCGCATGACTGGTTCGATTCGCCGAACATCCATTTCTTCACCGTGGAGGATTTCGAAAGCCTGGTGAAGGCGCAGCACTGGACCATCGAAAAACGCATCTTCCTGCACGGCGCGCGGCAGGTCCGTTTTCTGCCCAATCTACTGGCCGAAGTGGCGGTGTTCCTCGTTCGCGCTTGAAGGCGCAGCGCCACGAGCGCGTGGAGCCTCACCGTTTTCCGGGGGATACCGACGGCCAACCGACAGGCATTTCCCTAGTACGTTAAGAGAAGCCGATCGTGTACGACCTCAGATTCCAGCGATTTGCCGTTCATTTGGAACCGTTTGAGCATTGATCGTCCGCAGTGGATCAGTGCTTCCTTCTCAAAGAGGCCTACGGGTATGGGCAGGTCCACCTTGA
>JASIGB010000423.1:0-8546 GCA_030045355.1 Bryobacteraceae bacterium | reverse complement strand
AAGACGGGGCTCACCGCGTCGATCCGGCGCGTGGGCTCATCCATTAAAGCCAAGCTGACCGATACCAACGGCCTGGTGATCGACGCCTATATTCAGCCGCGGCCGGAAGTGATCGCGGCTTTGGGGCAGCTGGCGAGCGGCGGGTCCAGTCTGGATGCTCGAGCGAACGCGGCGCGCGCGGTGGGCATTCTGCGCGGCCGCCAGGCCCTGCCCGACCTGGAGCAGGCGGTGCGCTCCAAAGATACGGACCTGATCTATGAAGCGCTGGTGGCCATCGAAAAGATTCGCGATCCCAGCGCCGGGCCGGCAATCGCCTTCCTGCTGCATGATCCCAACACGAAAGTGCAAACCACGGCGATTGAAGCCACCGGTCTGTTGTTGAACCACGACGCGATCAACGAGCTGCGGGACATCCTGGACCGCTCGCGCAAAATGCAAGTGAAGCGCGCGGCCCTGACCGCGCTGGCCGAGATGCCCGATCCTCAGTTGCACGGCGTCTATATCACCTATTTGGATCACAAAGACGAAGGGCTGCGCGAGGCGGCGGCGGAGGGACTGGCGCGACTGAAGAATCCCGCCGATCTTCCGGCGCTTCAGCGCGCGTTCGATAACGAAACCAAAACCGAGCCGCGGTTGTCCGCTGCGTTCGCCCTGGTGAATCTCGGTAAGCGCGGCATGGGCGATTACGATCCGCTGCGGTATCTGGTGAACAATCTGAACTCCACCGCCTACCGCGGTGTCGCGATTCCCTACTTGACCGAACTGGCGCGGGATCGCGAGGTGCGCGCGGCGCTGTACCCGGCGCTGAAAGAGCCGGGCGCCACCAAGGACGAGAAAACCGGATTAGCGCAGGTGCTGGCCACCACCGGCGCCGAAGACGCGGTGGCCCCGCTTCAGGCGCTGTCGCAGGATCCCGACAGCGAGGTTTCGCAGGCGGGACTGCGGGCGGTGGAAAACCTGCGCGCCCGGCAGCAGTAGCGGTTACAGGCCGGACCGGCCGGAATTTTTGGTCTGTTACATGCGGGAGAATAAAAGCGTGAGAAAAGCGTTCTGGCTGTCTTCGCTTTTGATCCTGCTCGCCGCGCTCGCCGGATTCTCCGCGGCTCAGGATCCGAAATCCGCACCGCCTGCCGCGCCGTCTCAAGAAGTCAAACCAACCACGCTTTCCCTGGGCGAGCTCAGTGTTTCGCTGGAAGGGCTGGTAAACCGCATTCGTCCGGCGGTGGTCCAGATATTTTCCACCGGTTACGTGACGGCGGACGAATCCAGCGCCAATAACACCGCCGCGCTGCTATCGACGCAGCAAAGTACCGGCTCCGGAATTGTTCTTTCGAGCGACGGCTACATCGTCACCAATGCGCACGTAGTAGAAGGGGCGCGCCGTATCCAGGTGCGGCTGACCATGGAGCGTCAGCGGGCGGGCCGCGCGCCCGTTTTTGAACCCGAGGTCAAGCTGCTCGAAGCCAAGCTGGTGGGGATGGACCGGGACATGGACGTGGCGGTCCTTAAGGTCGACCGTGCGGGACTTCCCTCTCTGCAATTCGGCAACTCGGACGCGGTGCGGCAGGGCGAATTGGTGATGGCGTTTGGAAATCCGCGGGGACTGGAAGGATCGGTGAGCATGGGCGTCGTGAGTTCGACCGCGCGCGAGCTTCATCCGGACGATTTTCTCGCCTACATCCAGACCGATGCTCCCATTAATCCCGGCAATAGCGGGGGACCGCTGGTCGACGCCGAAGGTCGCGTGGTGGGCATCAATACGTTTATTCTTTCCCAATCGGGCGGCAGCGAGGGTCTGGGGTTCGCGATTCCGAGCAATATGGTGCGCACCGTGTACACGCAGCTTCGCAAAGAGGGGCACGTGCATCGCGGCAGGATCGGGATTTATGTGCAAACCATCACGCCCGCGTTGGCCGAAGGTCTGGAGTTGCCCCGGGATTGGGGCGTGCTGGTGGGCGACGTCGCACCGGAGGGTCCCGCGGATCAGGCCGGAATCAAGGCCGGCGACATCGTGGCCGCGGTGAATGGCAGGACCATGCGCAATGCGCGGCAGCTCGAGTCTTACATCTATCGCTCGCCAATGAAGGAGAAGGTTACCCTGGAGGTTTTGCGCGGCGCTGATGATCTGAGCATCGACGTGCCGGTGATCGACAGCATCGACGATCCGCAGCGCTTCGCCGATATGGTGAATCCCAAGGATAACCTGGTGCCGAAGCTCGGAATCCTGGCCATCGGCATCGATCAGAATCTGGGCACGCTGCTGCCGGGGCTGCGGCACAACTACGGCGTCGTGGTGGCGGCAGGTTCCAGCCCAGCCGATTTCACCAGTGGAACCGGGCTGCAACCGGGAGACGTCATTTATTCGGTGAACAAAGCGCCCGTGGCGACGGTAGAAGCGCTGCGTAAAAAAATCGACGAGTTCAAAACGGGCGACGAAGTGGCGATGCAGATCGAACGTTCCGGCCGGTTGATGTTTGTGGCTGTGGTTTTGGAATAACACTGGTTTTGGAATGAAGATCGGCGCGCTTGCCTTTACGCTGGTGCTAGCGGGCGCTGCGTTCGCGCAGACGCACACCCGCGAGCCGGCTTCCGCGGTCCCGCCCGCGCCAACCGCTTATCCCGTCGAAAGCTTGGCCGTGGAAGGCAATCACAACTACACGCCCGCGCAGATTTGGGCTGTGGCAGGGCTACGCCAAGGCGCAAAGGCGGGGAAGGCCGAGTTCGAAGCCGCGCGGGACAAGCTGGACAAAACCGGTGCGTTCGACAGCGTCAGCTATCGCTACGCACCTTCGACCGATGCCGAGGGTTACGACGTCGTGTTCGAAGTACGCGAGGTGGAGCAGGTTTATCCGGTACGATTCACCGATCTGCCTGCCAGCGACGCGCAACTGCGGGCCTGGCTGATGCAGAAGGATCCGTTGTTCGGACAGAAAATCCCCGCCACCAAGCAGGTGGTGGACCGTTACGTCGCCTGGATCTCGGAATATCTCGCGAAGCAAAACTATCGTGAGCCTGTCGCCGGCCAGCTCAGCTCCGACGCGGGCGAGGATTTGGCGTTATTGTTCCGCCCCGCCAAGGGTTACCCAGCCATCGCGCATGTAGTATTTACGAATACGGGCGATATTACCGCCGGAGCGTTGCAGACGGCGATATATGGCGTGGCGATCGGCGTTCCCTATACCGAGGCGCGCATGCGCCAGTTGCTCGATAACACCATTCGCCCGATGTATGAAGCGCGCGGGCTGGTGCGGGTGGGGTTTCCGAAGATCGCGACCGCGCCGGCCAAGGACGTTGACGGCGTTACCGTGACCGTGCAGGTTTCCCCCGGCCCTCCTTACAAATTGGAACACGTCAGTTTCACCGGGTTCGATTACTCGCGCTCGGATTGGAGAAATCTCTCCAAGCTGAAAACGGACCAGACCGCAAATTTCGACGACGTGCGAGCCGCTCAGGAGCGGATTCGCGCGGACTTGCGCCGGAAAGGCTATCTCGATGCGAGGTCCACGGTGTCGCGCGGCGTAAACGATGCCGATCGCACGGTCGCGATCGAATTTCAGATCGCGCCGGGACCTCTCTACACGTTGGGCAAGCTGAATATCGTGGGCTTGGACCTTGAAAGCGAGCCGGCGATCCGCAAGATGTGGGGCATCGCGCCGGGCCGGCCATTCAACCCCGAATATCCGGACTATTTTCTGATGCGCGTGAAGCAGGATGGCGTGTTCGATAACCTGAAATCCACGCGCGCCGAGACAAATATTAGCGCGGCCCGGCGCATTGTGGACGTCACATTGTACTTCAATAAATAGCGCTTTTCATGAATCAATAGCGCTTTTTGTGCGCCCCGCGCTCGCCTTGCTTGGCCACGACTAGCGCCAGTAGCCGTGGCGGTACCGCCAGTTGTTGCCGTGACGTTCCCAGCGATCCGCTACCCATACCGCGTGCGGGCGCGGAGGCACGGCCCAGCGCCCGTTCACCCACATCCAGCGGCCGCCGCTCAAGTTCCAGAAGCCGGCGACCCATACGTATCCAGGCGCGGGCGCATAACCCACCGGACCCGCGACATACGGAGCTGGAGGCGGCGCCACCGCATAGCTGACATATCCGCCGCCGCATGCCGCCAGCGCCACAGAGCTCAGAAGCACCGCACAGAGAACTGCCGATTTCATCGCGATCGTTATCTCCTCATCTGGTTGGAGGGAACGGCGCGGCGCTTCGTTTCAAGGTGAAAAATCGATAACGTTACGAGCGATTCATCTTCGCCAGCAATCAGGTTCGCAAGCAATCACGGCGTGGAAATCGCGACGGAAGCAGGTGGGCTGCACACCGCTTGCGCAGCCGTTGCCCCGCCACAAACCTCAACGTTCACGCTCGCGCCGCTCAGGCCGGTTGGCAGAATGAGATCCACCTGCTGCAAGCCGGCAATCCCGGGCGCCGCGCCCGCGTAATACGGTTGCGCGACAACCTGGGAACCGATCTTGGCCGTAATCACACCGCTTCCCGAGAGTCCCGTGGCGAAAATTTGGATCACGCTCCCCGGAGCCGCGGGTTGTTTCGCGTTATTCACGGTGTTGTCCTGATTCAGAATGCCGGGATTGAAAATCCCGGGGGCGAAAGCCGCCAAGTTCACTGTAAAAGGCGCACTGGCCACGCCGTCTGCCGTAACCACCACCTGTGCCGAGGATTGGCCGGCCAAGCTGGAGGGAACCAGTAGGTTAATTTGCGTGGCGTTGTTGAACAGCACCTGGGCGGCGATGCCATTGAAGGTCACCGATAGGTTTTGGCCAGAGAAAAGCGACCCCATCAGCGTCGCGAGCGATCCGGGAGCCAGCGGCCCTGACGCAAACGTGGCGGCGTTCACCGCACTCTGGATCGCAGGCGTGGGAATCGCTGTTGCCGCTGTAATGACGAACGTCACCGGCAGACTAACCGTCCCGGTTGGGCCGGCGTTGATGACGAGGGTTGCCTTATATGTGCCCGGCATCAACGTTCCCGGCACGGCATCCACCCGGACGGTTCCGCTGTTCTCGCCCGACGTTGGCGACAGCACTAGCCACCCGCTGCCGTTCGAGTACGTCACCGAGGCGGTCCACTCCAAAATTCCGCCGCCGGTGTTATTCACCTGCACGTATTGCGTCGTGGTGACGCCGCCCGCCGGCGTGGTGTAATTCAGCGAATTTTCCGGAACCGAGAGCGCCGGGAAGTACGGAGCGTTGCAATCGCCGAGGATGGTGCAATCCGGCGACGGCGTAGTCTGCTGGAAGCGCGGAATCGGATCGGTGGCGGTCGCGGTCTCCACTGTCGAGATCGGACCCAGCGTTGCGTTTTCGGAGGTCGTAATCGCAGGTGGATTGTTGTAATCCGGGGCGAGCACCAGGAACGTCGGGAATTGCGCGCTTTCCTGCACCGAGTCGTTGGCGTCCACCACTTCGTACACCGCTATGCCGGACCCGTTGGTAAGCGTCACCTGGCTCATGCCATCGAAAGACACCGTACCCGAACCGGGAGCGCCGGGCGTGTACGCTGGAGTTCCGCCTGCGCCGTTGGCATCCGTGTACGGCACCAGGGACAACAACAGAGACGAAACGGCGCCCGGTGTGTATTGACCTCCCGAAGCCGCTACACCGAGATCACCTCCCGCCGTGGGTTGCGTAGCATCCGAACCCGCCACCACGGTGGGAACGTACAATTGCGCGCCGGCCGGAAACCCGGAGTACTGGATCACAATCCGTGTGCCGCTGTCCGCATCGAGATTCTGCGGGTCTGACTTCGAGCCGAACGAATCAGCATAACCTTCCGTGAGGCGCGTCGACGCGAGAGCCGATCCGCCGGCCAGAAAGCTGGCGAAGCTCGCGGTATTCTTCGGCGCCGGAGATCCCGTTTGCGCGCAAATCAGCTTGCCGGAATATCCGACATACAGACCCGCTTCGGGCTGGCCCACTAAAAGCTGGGTCGAAGTAAGCAAAAATTGAGTGCTGCCGTTGGTCCCCACTGTTACCTGCATCGTCCCGCCGCTCGGGACTTGATTGGCGGCGCCCCGCAAACCGCTCAATTGCAGCGTGACAGATCCCGTCGCCGACAGCGTGAAGCTCGCGCCATTGAATGTCATTGTGGCCGTACCCGTCAGCGTGGCCGGCGCGGTAACAGCCACAGGCCCCATGCCGTTGTCGGCAGTCAGGGTAATGCCGGTCAATACATTCGAGTACGCCGACGCCAGGCGGTTTGTGATATTGACGTTGGAGAAGAAGTATAAGTCCTCGGTCAAAACTTGTGATGGGGCTCCTCCCGAGCAGTTGAAGGCGATATCGTGCGTTAGTTCCGTGATGCCTTCCTGATGCACGACCTGAGGACTCGTTGATGGCGTACAGGTGAGTGATTGGCTGTAAGCTACCGGCCATGTTCCCGCGACGACGAACGGAAGAACGGCAAAGAAACGGCGAAACATAGAAAAATTCCTTTTATGCAGCTTATCAGAGCAAGCGCTACCCCGTATCTAGGGCATCACAATTAATTTCAGGCTTGTAACGTCTGATTCACCTGCGGCACTTTGGCACTCGCCGGAATAAGCTGCGAGAATAGTTAAGGACGCGGGAAGCGTTGTGACGCGACGATCCCACGCGCGGTTACGCGTTCCTTTTGGTAGCCCTTTGAATGACTAGCGCTCCTCTCATCGATACCCACGGCCGGACTCATGATAGTCTGCGGATCAGCGTCACTGACCGGTGCAACGTACGCTGCTTTTATTGCATGCCCGAAGAAGGCGTGAAGTATGCACCGCGCCAGGAGATTCTTTCCTTCGAGGAAATCGAACGCTTCGTACATATCGCGGTTTCCCTCGGCGTCAACAAACTCCGCATCACCGGCGGCGAGCCTCTGGTGCGCAAGGACCTTCCGGTCCTGGTATCGAAGCTGTGCTCGATTCCCGGCGTGCGCGACCTGGCCCTCACCACCAATGGCGTGCTGCTGGCCCGCGACGCGCAGGCGCTCTATGACGCCGGCTTGCGGCGATTGAATGTCCATTTGGACACACTTGACCGCGACCGCTTCCTCAAGATCACCCGGCGCGACGACCTAGCGCGGGTGCTGGAAGGCATCGAGACCGCGCAACGCGTGGGATTCGGTCCCATCAAAATCAATGCCGTCGCCATAAAGAACCTGGTGGAACCCGACATCGTCCCGCTCGCCCGCTACGGGCGCGAGCGCGGGATTGAGATCCGCTATATCGAATTCATGCCTCTGGATGCGCAAGGGCTGTGGGCTCGCGAGAACGTGCTGTCGGCGGATGAGATTGTCGAAAGCCTGTCGCGCGAGATTTCGCCCCTGATCGAGATTCCGGATCGCGATCCGCGCGCACCCGCCACCGAGTATGCTTACGCCGATGGCGGCGGCAAGGTGGGCTTCATCGCTTCAGTCACGCGGCCGTTCTGCCTGAACTGCAATCGCATTCGCCTCACCAGCGACGGCAAGCTGCGCTATTGCCTGTTCGCGATCGAGGAGACCGACCTCCGCGATCTGTTGCGCGGTGGCGCATCCGACGAAGAGATCGCAGCCACGGTTCGCGAAACCGTGCGGCAGAAATGGATCGGGCACGAAATCAACAGCGCGAAATTTGTCGCACCGCCGCGGCCCATGTATGCGATCGGCGGCTAGCGGGCGCCATTCGGCCTAACGGTTACCGTTAACCATTTTGTGATCTCAAGCGTCACTCGCTACATGCGTGGTGGAGATTTTGTTTCCGGATGGGGCAAGATACTGCGAGGCAAAACGCCTCTGCTTTCGATCGAAATCACCAGCGAGTGCCCGCTCCGCTGTCCCGGCTGTTATGCGTACGGCGATCGTCACCTGGGCGGTGAAGTAACGCTTACGCAATTGTCCGATTCGCGCGGCGACACGCTGGTCGAAGGAATCTTGCGCCTGGTGGACCGCCATGATCCCCTGCAACTGAGCCTGGTGGGCGGCGAGCCGTTGATGCGGCATCGTGAGCTGAGCCGATTGCTGCCGATTCTGAGTGCGCGCGGCATTTATACCATGGTGGTGTCAAGCGGAGTAATTCCCATCCCGGAGGACTGGACGTCGCTGCCGCGAGTTACCGTGGCGATTTCCGTAGATGGCTTACCCGAACACCATGACGAGCGGCGCAAGCCCGCGACGTACGAGCGCATCCTGCGAAACATCGCCGGACGCCGCGTGTACATCCATTGGACCGCGGTGCGCTCGCACGTGCAGGATCTCGATTATGCCGAGCGCTACCTGGAATTCTGGAGCGCGCGCGAAGAAGTGCAGCGCATTTGGATGAGCGTGTATACCCCGCAGCGTGGGGAGCGCAGCGCCGAACGCCTCAATCGCGAGGATCGCCTTCGTCTTGCCGAGGCCATCCCCGATCTGGCGCGCCGATTCCCGAAGTTCCTCATCAAACCCGGAATGGCGCGCGCGATCGTCAGTCCGCCGTCGAGCCCCAGCGATTGTGCGTTTGCTCGCGTATCGGCGAACTATACGGCGGATCTGTGCACACGCGTCACTCCCTGCGTCTTCGGCGGCGATCCCGAGTG
>JASIGB010000422.1:0-2936 GCA_030045355.1 Bryobacteraceae bacterium | reverse complement strand
AACAAGGATGTCTTGCCTACCATGGGCAGGCCGATAATGGCAGTCTTCATCTGTTTTTTGGCTCAGGCACGTGTGCCTGAGCGGCACGCGCCCAGAGGGCACCCGGTGCGTGCCCTACAAGGGTACCTCAACGAGCGTCATGATCTCTTCGAGCGTCCGCTCGGCTAATTCCGTGCCGCGCTGCGCGAGCGACATCCGCGCATTGATCGCCACGCGATGCGCGAATACCGGGACCACCAGGCGCTTGATGTCGTCCGGAATTGCGTACTCGCGCCCTTCCATCAGCGCCAGCGCCTGTGCCGCCCGATACAACGCCTGCGACCCGCGCGGGCTCACGCCCAGCGCCAGCGATTCGTGCGAGCGTGTTTTTTCCACGATAGCCAGCATGTAGTCCACCAGGCTGTCGTCCACCATCACCTGCCCAGCCTGCTCCTGCAAGCGCAGCAGTTCGGCCGCCGATAGCACCGGCGTCACGTCATCGGCGTGCGCCCCCTCCGGCCCGCGCACAATTTCGCGCTCTGCTTCGCGCTCCGGATAGCCGATGCGGATGCGCATCAGAAAACGATCCAGTTGGCTTTCGGGCAGGGGATAGGTGCCATGGTGCTCCACCGGATTCTGCGTCGCCACCACCATGAACGGCCGCTCCAACGGATGCGAGTGCCCTTCGATGGTGACCTGCACCTCGTTCATCGCTTCGAGCAGCGCCGATTGCGTCTTGGGAGTCGCGCGGTTGATCTCATCCGCCAGGAGAAAATTCGTGAAAACCGGGCCCGGCTTGAACTGAAACTCCTGGGTTTGCGCGTTATAAATCGTGACTCCGAGGACATCGCTCGGCAACATATCGCTGGTGAACTGGAGCCGGTGAAAGCGGCAGTGCACCGAACGCGCGAGTCCTTGGGCCAGCGTAGTCTTGCCGACACCCGGAACATCCTCGATCAGCAGATGCCCGCGCGCCAGCAGGCATACCAGTGAGAGGCGCACCACCTCCGGTTTGCCGCGAATGACGGCGTTGAGCGACACTTCCAACTCGTTCAGCTTGGAAAGCGTCACCGGGGCCGCAATCATTATTGCCATTGTACCGTGCCGTCCGGCGAAATAGGCCGAAAAAGCGTCGCAAACGCCTGCCGGGTCTTCATTCAAGCGGCCTGGCGGCCTTAGTTCAGAACGCCCTGGCGGCCTTAGCTGCGGTGGGATTCGGTGCGGCGCGCTGCCTCGAGCAATCGATCCGCGCGCAACTTCTCGGCTGCTTCTTCCTGCTCGGCCCAATCGACGCCCTTTGCGGTAACGGCGATGCGGCCATTGTCCTGCCGCGCGATGAGCCCGTTTTCCTTCAGGTACCAGATGCTGAACTCCAGATGCTCGCGCGGGCAACCGAGCAGATCCTCCAACTCGTGCAGTGTCATGGTGGGCTTTTCGGGCTCGTTGCAGCGCTTAGTGTAGAGGAGATCCAGAATGCCTTTGCGCTTGGATTTTTCCGCCAATTTGCCGATTGCCGCCTGGCGCTGGTCGAAGATCCGCCACCGAAGCCGCCGCTGGGAATGCAGGTTTACGTCATAGGCGGCGCGTTTTTCCGCATCGCTGAGTACCTGATAGGCCTCGGTAATGGCCCGAAATATCTTTTCGTCGCCGCTCTCGGTGTTGTCGGGGTGGTAGCGCTGCGCGAGCAGCCGGTAGACCCGGTGGATCATGTCCGGATCGGCATTGGGACTGATCTGGAGCACTTCATAGTGATCCGCAACCGGCTCTCCCGATCCAGTCTCATGTCCGTTCGTAAACGTCCCTTCGATTCGCAGACCGCACCGGAAGACATCCTGAAACGGCTTACAATCCACCACGCGCGCACGAACCTTGCTGGCAGAACCCTGCGCGCCGACATGCCCGTCCACAGTGAGCACGGCATCTTGCTGGAGCTGGCAATCGGTCTCGATGCCGAGGCCTAAATCATTGCTGTCCAAAAGCTTGGCCCGAATCCCCTCGGTTGCCCCAGAGACGCCATGCAGAACAACCCATGTGGCTTCCCCAGGCGGTCCGGTCCGATGGCGGGATTTCCTGCGGCGTTCGGAGGCGTCCGGCATAAGTGATTCGCTTGTAATATATCGGCAATCACGGGATTCAAGGATAGTGGCTGAACACCTGGACCTCGGCCAAGCTCAAGTAGTTCGTGCCGGCAAGCTGCACACGGACATAACGGCCCTGTGCTCCGGGGATAATGATCGTCGCACTCGGATCGGGCGCAAGCGTTTGATAGCTGCTAAAGACTCCGGACTCGTTTTGCAATGTACTAGGAGTGTCGGTGGCTGCGAACGGCGTATTCGAGACAAAGACCCAATAGTCGGTCAAGCGGCTGCCGCAACAGTCCGTGCGGTTCCAGACGACAATGGGTCCTATCGGGAACGACGCGCCTAAATCCACCTCCCACCACGCATTGGGGTTGTCCATCGTCGTACTTAAAGAACCATCGTAATAGCTGCCATCGGTGTCTCCATCCACTGCGTCAGAGGCGTTGCTGAATCCGGGAACCAAGGTGCTGCTTTGTGTCGCGGGCTGATTCAGTGCGAGGTCAACTGGCGCAGTGCCGTACACTTGGACCTCGGCCAAGCTCAGATAGTTGGTGCCGGCGAGTTGTACCCGAACGTAGCGACCCTTGGCTCCTGGGATCACGATGGAAGAGGCGGGATTGGGCTGGGCGGTCTGATAGCTGCTAAAAGTGTCTGCTCTATTCTGGAGCGTGGCGGGCGTGTCTGTCGCTGCGAACGGGATGTCGGAGACAAATACCCAATAATCCGTGAGACGGCTCCCGCAGCAGTCGGTTCTATTCCAAATCACAATTTCACTGATGGAGGGGGAGGTGCCCAAGTCTACCTGCCACCAGGCGTTGGTATCATCCAGAGTGGTCGTCACCGACCCATCGGAATAGGTGCCGTCGGTATCTCCAT
>JASIGB010000421.1:0-10616 GCA_030045355.1 Bryobacteraceae bacterium | reverse complement strand
GCGCGTGTTCGGGCGTGTGTTGCTGCTTACTCTGTTGTTGTGCGTAGCGTTGCGGTTCGCGGTCGAACTTGTTCTTGCATTCCTGGCCGCAGAACGAATATTTCTTGCCCTGGTAGGTGCTGGTGGCCGGCGCCTTGTTTTCGTCCACCTGCATCCCACAAACCGGATCTTTAGTCATAGAACTTATCCTTCCTTGTGGGGAAATCCCTCGAAGTTGGACCCTGCGGCGCTCGACCGTGTTTCCCTTGTACGGTCTCGGTTACCGTGACGCCCGCTCGCGTTTCACAATGACGTAACGGTCCAGTTCGGCGTAAATTGGGCGGGCCGCCGCCGGACGCAGCACCTGTCCGTCGAGAATCTGGCGCTGGGTGACGCCTCGCCCGTACAACTCGCGATTATCGCCATGATCGGGACGCAGCGTGGCGCCCTCCAGCGACACCCCTGCGAATATCCCGTGTGACCGGGAATAGGAAAGAATTTCAGCGCGCATCATCGCATCTGTTTCCGCCGTGCCCGACCGCCCGACGGGTCCGGCCATCACGCTGGCGTCGCCGCCCAGCGTGAATTTGTCCTTCATCAGATCCCGCACTCCGTGGTGGTTCATCACAATGAAGATCAGGTCGGTCTCACCCGCGCCGATTTGAAAACCGAAGCTTCCGCCTTCGATACGAATCGTGTCGGGAGCGCTCCAGCCGCGAGCCGTGCGGCACACCACCTCGCCTTTGCCGTACTTGGCTCCCACGATAAATCCGGCGCGCTTCAGGCTCGGCACAACGCCGACGCACTCGGCCTTGGCGATCAGGTCCGCGGGGATGCTCCTGTCTCTCGCGTGCAGGATTTCGCCCAGCACTTCCGCGGACGCATCGATTCGCTTTTGCACGGCCGTAGCCGGCTCAATCGCGTACATGGCAGGCGCGAGCGCGAGCAGCACGATGCCGCCCGCGTATTTCGTGAATTTGCTGTTCATGAATTGATTCATAGGTTCACCTGACCCAGAAGAAGTAGCACCAGAAAGATCACGAGAATCGTTCCCAGAATTCCGCTCGGATAATATCCCCAGCCGCGGCTGTAAGGCCAAGCCGGCGTAGCACCGATCAAAAGTACAATCAAAAGGATCAACAGAAGCAGCATGATGATTACCGTCCTTTCCTCCGCCGCACCTGCACAGGCAGTTTTTCTGCCAACCCGAATCGGTCTACCCGGATTCTTCTAAGCAATTGATTATTATGCAGTTTAGAGCCGACGCCAAACCATGGCCGCCAAAGTTTTCCCGAGTCAGGCCTGCCGCGTCCACGGCAATTGTTACCAAGTAATAAGGCGGTTTGCCGATTCCGCCGATATATAGGGGAAAACGATGAGCCGTGGACCATGGTATTTTATGATTCTGGTGTATCCCCGTATGTTCCCCCGTGTAAGCCTCCCTGTAAGCCTTCGCGCTTCCCGCACCTGGCCGGCGTATCTCTGCCTTCTGGCGGCTTTGTGCCTGACAGGCTGCATTCGGACGGCTAACCAATACATCAAGCGCGGAAACGAGCTTTATGACGCCGGACGATACGCGGATGCAGTGCTCAATTATCGCAACGCGATCCAGAAACGGCCCAATTCCGGCGAGGCCTACTACCGTTTGGGGCTCACGCTGCTCAAGCAGACCAAGCTGGTCGACGCATATGAGGCGTTCTCGCACGCGGTGGGCTTGGATCCAAAAAACACCGACGCCAAGGTTCAAATGGGAGGGCTGGCGCTGGCGTTTTATACGCGCAGCCCGAAGCATCCCATCGCGTTCTACAATGAGGCTGCCAAGCTGGCCGACCAGTTGCTGGCCCCCGGCGGCAATCGCTCCGAAGGTCTGCGTCTGAAGGCCGCTCTCGCGGTGGACGACAAACATCCCGACACGGCGATCCAGATGCTCCACGAGGCGCAGCGGTTGGCGCCCAACAACGTCGAGATCACCGGCGAGCTGGCGGCGGCGCTGCTGCACGACAATCAGTTGGACGAAGCCGAAAAAACAGCGCGCTCGATCATCCAGCAGCATCCGAAATACGACGGGGCCTACCAGATCCTGTTGACGCTTTACGGGTCCGAGCAGAAGTGGGACCAGGCCGAGGCGCTCTTGAAATTGTGGAGCGCGAACGAACCACAGGAAGCAGGACCGATTCTTCGTCTGGCGGGCTTCTATTACAGCCGCAAACGGCCCGATGACGCCGAAAAGACGGTGGCTTTGCTGCTGAACGATCGCAAGCGATTTCCAGACGCCGATTTGTTGGCCGGGGATTTTCATGCCATGGTGGGCGACCGCGAGAAAGCCCTGGCGGATTTCCGGCGCGGCGAATCGGAAGACAAAACTCGGGAACAGGCTTATCAGGAGCGGATAGCCAGAACATTGATGGCGCTGGGGCGGCGCGACGAGGCCGTGAAGGTTACCGACGTCATACTGCAAAAGGACCCCAAAAGCCAGTTCGCGCGGGCGCTCAAGCTCCAAGCCCTGGAAGACATCGGAGGAACGCAAAACCTCAAAGCCGCCGCTGGCTTGGCCCGTGACCTCGCCAAAGACGCTCCCAACAACGCCAACGTGCAATTACTGGCCGGGCATGCACTGCTCAAGACCGGAGATTTGCCCGGAGCTGCCAGCAGTCTGCAAAACGCCGCCCGTCTGAATCCGCGATCGCTGGACGCCCAACTGGACTTAGCGCAGGTAGAGCTGATGCGGAGGGACTACACCGCGGAACTGGCGCGTGCCAATGCCGCTCTGGCTATTCGCCCCAGCGATAATCGGGCGCGGCTGTATCATGTCATGGGTCTGGCGGGAACACATTCCTACGATGCCGCGAAAGCCGAGGCCGAGCAGCTGGCCCGCGACACCAAGGACGCGCCGCAAGTGGAGATGCAGTTGGGCGTCATCGCGCTGGCTCAAAAGGATTACGCCAAAGCAGAGGAGCTATTCGGCAAGCTCTATAAGGAAGGCGCGGGCTCGCAAGCCGATGTGCAACCGCTCCTGGGTCTGGTGGACACGTACGAGGCCGAGCATATGCCGGACAAAGCTTTGGCCCTGATGCGGCAGGAAACGGATCGTGCGCCCGGTTCCGGCCGGAAAGAGGCGCTGTTGGTGGCTACGGCGGAGGCCGCGGGGAAGAACGATGTCGCGCTCGCCGAATTGCAGAAGATGGCCGCGCAAAATCCCTCTTCCGCCGACGTGCAGATCCGGATTGGCGTGTTGCAGCAAAGCCACAGGAATTTTGCGGACGCGCTCCAGGCGTATCAGCACGCCCGGCAACTGGCGCCCAACGCCAAAGGAGTCGATGCCTTGGTGGCTAACGTGGAGGATCAGATGGGCAGGACGCAAGAGGCCATCGCCGACTATCGCAAGGCCCTCCAGAAATCCCCCGAGGACGCCGTGGTGCTGAATAATCTGGCATTTCTGCTGGCTAACACCGGCGGCGATGCCGATCAGGCTTTTCAACTGGTGAACACCGCCTTGCGCAAGGCTCCCGATCTTCCCCAGCTTCGCGACACGCTGGCGTGGGTGCAGTTGAAGCGTCACAACACCGCCGAAGCGCTCCCGATCCTGCAGGGGCTCACCGACAAATATCCCACCAACAATACGTTTCGCTACCACTACGCCGCCGCATTGATCGCCAGCGGCGACCGCGCCTCGGCCAAGCGCGAGGCGGAAGAAGCGCTCGCCAACAAACCTACTGCGGACCTGGCCGGCGAACTTCGCAACCTGATCGCGCAAGCGAAATAGCTGCTGGCTGTGGGCCATTGGCCCTTGGCTAAGCAGCGCTTGCCTGCAAGCCACGAGCCAGGGCACGCCTCATGCTACTTTAGTGGTTCTCCTATGAGCCAGCCGTTGGTCGGCATCGTCATGGGCAGCAAGTCCGATTGGGACACGATGCGCGTGGCCGCTGAAACCCTGCAACGCTTTGGCGTGCCGCATGAGGCAAGAGTCGTATCCGCGCATCGCACGCCTGCCTGGATGGTGGAATACGCGGCGGGCGCCGAAGCCCGCGGCTTGCAGGTGATCATCGCGGGCGCGGGCGGCGCAGCTCATCTTCCGGGTATGGTGGCAGCCAACACGCTGCTGCCCGTGCTCGGCGTGCCGGTGGAAAGTCACGCCCTTAAAGGCGTGGATTCGCTGCTGTCCATCGTGCAGATGCCGGGTGGAATTCCGGTCGGCACTTTGGCCATCGGCAAAGCCGGCGCCCAGAACGCCGCGCTGCTCGCGATAGCCATGCTCGCCACTCGCGATCTGGAGTTGCGCGAGAAACTGCGCCTGTATCGCGAGGAACAGGCCGCGAAAGTGCGGGCGGAAGAATTAGCGTGATTCAGCCGATCCTGCCCGGCTCGACGGTCGGCGTCCTGGGAAGCGGGCAGTTGGGGCGCATGTTCGCCATCGCGGCGCGGCGCATGGGTTATCGCGTGCACACGTTTTCGCCCGATGAAGACACGCCCACCGGACAAGTGGCCGACGTGGAGGTGACCGCGTCCTACGACGACCTGGACGCTGTTTCTCAATTCGCGTCGCGCGTGAGCGTGGTCACGTTTGAATTCGAAAATGTTCCGGCGCCCACCGCTGAAGCCGCGGCGCGTTGCGCTCCGGTGCGGCCCAGCGGCTCGATCCTGCACACCACGCAGCAGCGTATCCGTGAGAAATCGTTCTTAAGCCACGCCGGGCTGCCGGTCACGCCCTATCGCGAAGTCCGCTCGCTCGACGCATTGCACCGGGCGCTCGCCGATCTGGGCTGCCCCGCCGTGCTCAAGACCGCCGCGTTCGGCTACGACGGCAAAGGGCAGGCCCGCATTGACGCGCCCGATGGAGCGCCGGAAGCTTGGGCCGCCATTGGCGGACAGGAAGCAGTGCTCGAAGCCTTCATCGAGTTCGAGCGCGAGATCTCCGTGGTCGCCGCGCGCGGCGCAAACGGGGACTTCGTGCATTTCGGCGCCATCGAGAACCAGCACAGCCGGCATATCCTGGATGTCTCCGTCGCTCCGGCGCGCGTCGAGTCGCGCGTCGCGCATGAAGCCGTCGAGTTGGCGCGCTGCGTTCTCGAAAAGCTGGATGTCGTCGGCGTGCTGTGCGTAGAATTTTTTGTCACGCACAACGAATCGCTGCTGATCAACGAGCTTGCGCCGCGCCCGCATAATTCCGGCCACTTGACCGTGGACGCCTGCGTCACCAGCCAGTTCGAGCAGCAGTTGCGCGCGGTGTGCGGATTGCCGCTTGGCTCAACCGAGATGCATCGGCCCGCCGCGATGGCGAATCTGTTGGGCGATTTGTGGGCCTCGGGCGAACCGGATTGGCCGGCCGCGCTCGCGTTCCCCGACGTGAAGCTGCACCTATACGGCAAGCTCGAGCCGCGCCCGGGGCGCAAGATGGGACACCTCACTGCGCTGAATCCCGATCCCGAGGAAGCTTACCGCACCGTACTCGCCGCGCGCGACGCACTCGCCCGCTAATCGGTGCCATACTATTCTGTAGTGAACACTATGGAACTCCTCGCGCGGCTCGCGATCGACCATCCCATCATCCAAGGCCCGATGGGCGGAGGCCCATCCACGCCCGACCTCGTCGCGGCCGTATCCAACGCGGGCGGACTCGGCTCGCTCGGCGCGGCGTACCTCGCGCCCGATCAAATTACGGATGCTATTCGCCGCATCCGCTCGCTCACCTCGCGCCCGTTCAATGTCAACCTGTTCGCCGGCGGCTGGAGCACAGATCGGAATTTCGATTCCGGTCCCATGCTCAAAATTCTGGAAGAAATTCATCAGAAGCTCGGGCTGCCCGCGCCGTCAGCGCCTCAGCTCACGCCAGACCCGTTTCCGGCGCAGCTCGAAGCCGTCCTCGATGCGCGTCCGCCCATCTTCAGCTTCACTTTCGGCATCCCCGATCGCGATTCCATGTCGCGCCTGAAATCCCGCGGCATCGCGATCCTTGGAACCGCGACCACTGTGGACGAAGCTCGTGCGCTCGAAGCCGCCGGTGTCGACGCCATCGTCGCGCAAGGCGCGGAAGCCGGCGCACATCGTGGAACATTTCTCGATTCATTCGAATCTTCGTTGGTCCCGACGCTTGACCTGGTCCGCGCCAGCGCGGCCACGGTAAAGCTCCCCGTCATCGCCACGGGCGGCTTGATGGACGGCCGCGACATCGTCGCCGCACTGAACTCCGGGGCTGCGGCGGCGCAATTGGGTACCGCGTTTTTGGTCTCGCCCGAATCCGGCGCTTCCGCTGTACACAAGCGCGCCATCTTGAGCGCCACGGACGACGCCACGGCTGTTACGCGCGCCTTCTCGGGCCGGCCCGCGCGCGGCATTCGCAACGCATTCATGGCCAGCGTCGATGGCCGCGACGGCATCCTGCCTTATCCTTTCCAAAATGCGCTGACGCGTCCCATGCGTACGGCCGCGGCTCAGCAAGGATTGCCGGATTATCTGTCGCTGTGGGCCGGCCAAGGCCTGGCGCGCGCCCGCGCGATGCCCGCCGGCGACCTCGTCGCGCGGCTCCTCGAAGAAATGGCTGAGTTTTCTTGAAGGAGTGGGTTACTCTGAAATGAATGCAGGCTGTTCGCCAATGGCTGCGCGAGGCGCGGTCTATCGCCGTGCTCACCGGCGCGGGAGTGTCGGCCGAGAGCGGTGTGCCTACGTTTCGTGGAGCGAACGGTCTCTGGAAGCAACATCGCGCCGAGGATCTGGCCACGCCCGGCGCATTCGCACGCGATCCCAAGCTGGTGTGGGAGTGGTATGACTGGCGCCGTTCCGTAATCGCGCAGGCCAAGCCGAACGCCGGACACTATGCGCTCGCTGAAGCGGAAACGCGGGCGCGCAAATTCACGCTGATCACGCAAAACGTGGACGGCTTGCACGAACTCGCCGGCAGCCGCAATGTCCTCCGCCTGCACGGCAGCATCTGGATCCTGCGCTGCATGGAATGCACGCGCGAGCGCGAAGATCGCCGGTCGCCGCTGCCCGATCTTCCGCCGCGCTGCGAATGCAGCGGCTTGCTGCGCCCCGGCGTGGTCTGGTTCGGCGAGCCGCTGCCCGCGAACATCTGGAAGCAAGCCGAATCCGCGGCGCGCGCGGCCGACCTGTTCCTGCTGATCGGAACATCGGCGCTGGTCTATCCGGCCGCCGGCCTTGCCCCGCTCGCGAAATCCTCCGGTGCGCGCGTGGTCGAAATCAATATCGCCGAGACCGGACTGTCGGACGCCATCGACGAATTTCTCCAGGGCCCCTCCGGCGAGTTGCTGCCTCAACTGATCGCATGAAAATCTGTTACCTCGACGCCTTCTCCGGGATCAGCGGGGACATGACGGTCGGCGCACTAATTGACGCGCTGATCGGCGCCGGCGCCGGCGCGCAGGCGCTCGTGCAGTCGCTTGAAGCGCTCTCTACCGGCGCGAAATTCGAAGTGGAAAAGACCAAGCGGCGCGGCATCGCCGCTTCTAAGTTCCGCGTCATTCTCAGCGATGCCGCGGGCGACGGCAAATCTCATCGCCACCTGCACCACATCCTGGATCTCATCGCCAAATCCGGCATCTCGGATCGCGCCAAACAAAATGCCTCGGCCGTGTTTCAGCGCCTGGGCGAAGCCGAGGCCAAGGTCCACGACATCCCGATCGAGAAAGTCCATTTCCACGAGGTCGGCGCCGTCGATTCCATCTGCGACATCGTGGGCGCCTGCGTGGGGCTCGATCTACTTGGAGTCGGCGCGGTCTATTGCTCGCCCGTCAATGTCGGCAGCGGCACGGTGAAGACCGAACATGGCGTGCTGCCCGTCCCCGCTCCCGCGACCTCCGAGCTTCTCACGGACAAGCCGATTTATGCGCGCGGCCCGAGCCTCGAATTGACCACCCCCACCGGCGCCGCTATCGCCGTCACGCTCGCTACCGATTTCGGCGCGCTCCCACCCATGCGCCTGGCGACTAGCGGCTACGGCGCGGGCGACTACGATTTTCCCGAACATGCCAACGTCCTGCGCGTGTTGATCGGCGAGACCACGAACGCCGAAGAATCCACCACCGTTGCCGTGCTCGAAGCCAACATCGACGACTCCACTCCACAAGTGCTCGGCTACGCCCTGGAACGCCTATTCGAAGCCGGCGCGCTCGACGTCACGCTGGCTCCGGTGCTGATGAAAAAATCGCGGCCCGGCACGCTGCTCAGCGTGATCGCGCGGCCCGAAGATCGCGAAACACTCGCCCGCATCGTCTTCGAAGAAACCACCACACTCGGCCTGCGCATCTATTCGGCCGAACGCCGCGTGAAGGCACGGCACTCGATTGAAGTCGACACGCCCCATGGGACCGTGCGCATCAAGATCGCCGAGAACGGATCTTTTGCGCCGGAATATGAGGACTGCCGCAAGCTCGCCATCGAATCCGGCGTGCCGCTGAAGCAAATTCTCGCTGCCGCTAATCTCGCTTACTTAAAGCACTCTCGATGAAATATTACCTCACCACTCCCATCTATTACGTCAACGCCGCGCCGCACCTCGGCACCGCTTACTCCACCTTCGTCGCTGACATGATCAAGCGCTTCAAAAAAATGGAAGGCTACGATCCGGTAGTGCTCACCACCGGCTCCGACGAACACTCGCTCAAGGTGGAGCGCGCCGCGCAGGCCGCGGGCGTCAATCCGCTCGCGTACACGACCAAGATGGCGGCCGAGTTCATCAGCCAGTGGGCCAGGCTGGGCATCGATTACGACCAGTTCATCCGCACTTCCGACCCCAAGCATCACGAAACCGTACGCTGGCTCTTCGAGCGCTGCGAAAAAAACGGCTACATCTACAAAGGTTCGTACACCGGCGCCTACTGCGTGAGCGAAGAGGCGTACGTCAACGACGTGAAGCCTGGCGATCCCTGCCCCACCTGCGGAAATCCCACCGAAACGCTGACCGAAGAAAATTATTTCTTCAAGCTCTCGGCATTTGGCCCGCGCCTGCTCGAGCTCTACGAAAAACATCCCGAGTTCGTGAAGCCCGATCACCGCCGCAACGAAATGATCGCCTTCGTCCAGCAGGGCTTGAACGATCTCTCCATCACGCGCACCAACATCCAATGGGGCATTCGCGCGCCCGTGGAAGGCCATCACGTTTTTTATGTCTGGTTCGACGCGCTGATCTCCTACATGAGCGCCGTGAAGGATCAGGACCTGTGGCCGGCCGACCTGCATTTGATCGGCAAGGACATTCTGCGCTTCCATGCCGTGTACTGGCCGGCGTTTCTGATGGCCGCCGATCTGCCGCTGCCCAAGCAGATCTTCGCGCACGGCTGGATTCTGCACGAAGAGAACAAAATGAGCAAGTCGCGCGGCAACGTCGTGCGGCCCGGCCCCATCTCGGACGTCGTGGGCAACGACGCGCTGCGCTATTTTCTGCTGCGCGAGATCACCTTCGGCCAGGACGGCAGCTTCAGCTACGACGCGCTGATCCAGCGCTACAATGCCGATCTCGCCAACGGCCTCGGCAACCTCGCCAGCCGTACCCTAACGCTGATCCGCCAGAATCGCGACGGACGGATTCCCGATTCGCCGGGCGCGCCCGACATCGCCGAAACCGCGCGCCGCACCACCGAAAACGCGATGGAGGCGTTTTGCGACTTCAATTTCTCGCGCGGCCTCGAAACGTTGTGGGGATTCATCTCGGTGATCGACAAATTCATCGTCGAGCGCGCGCCCTGGAAGCTCGCCAAGGATACGAGCGATTTCTCCACGCAGCAGTTGGACGAAACGCTGTACACCGCCGCCGAAGCGCTGCGCATCTTGTGCGCCTGGATTTATCCGGTGATGCCCAATGCGTCGCGCAACATTTGGATCCAGCTCGGCATGACCGCGCCCATCGAATCCGTCACGTTCGCCGACTTGCATTGGGGCAAGCTGCCCGCGGGGCAGAAGATCGGTTCCGTGGCCGCCGTCTTTCCGCGCTTGGACGCGAGCGCCATCGCCAAAATGGAAAATCTCGAGGTGCAGGAAAAGGCGCGGCAGGCGGAATTGTTCGGCGCGCCCAAAGCCGCGGCCGCCGCGGCAATTTCTGCCGAACCCAAAATCGCCATCGACGACTTCGCCAAAGTGGACCTGCGTGTCGGCCAGGTGCTCAGCGCCGAGCGCGTGAAGGGCGCCGACAAACTGCTGCATATGAGGATCGATATCGGCGAGCCCGAGCCGCGCACGATCGTTGCCGGCATCGCCGAGTCCTATGCGCCGGAGCAGATGGTCGGCCGCAAAGTGGTGATCGTCGCCAATCTTCAGCCGCGCAAGCTGCGCGGCATCGAATCCAACGGCATGATTGTCGCGGCGTCGCTCGAAGGCGGCAAGCCCGTGCTGGCCGGTTTTCTCGAAGACGTGCCCATCGGCGCGCGGCTGAAGTAGCGCACGCACCGAAATGTGGCGCACCCACTCTTGCGTGCGGGACATTTAAAAGATGATTGATTCCCACTGCCATCTCGACAGCGCCGATTTCGATCCAGACCGCGATGCCGTCATCGACCGCGCCCTCGCCGCCGGCGTCGAGCACATGCTGGCCATCGGGACCGGCACTGGTCCGCCCGATCTCGAAGCCGGCATTCGCCTCGCCGAGCGGCACGCCGAGTTTTACGCAACTGTCGGCATCCATCCGCACG
>JASIGB010000420.1:0-5249 GCA_030045355.1 Bryobacteraceae bacterium | reverse complement strand
CCGACGGCTGAGCGGCGGGCGCATCGTCCATGGGCAGGCTGAAGCGGCGGACGCCATCGTAAGCGTAGAGCGCGCCGGCCACCGCGCCCGCGGTCGGCACCAGCCCGATTTCGCCCGCGCCTTTGGCGCCGTAGCCGCCCACTTCATCGGGAACTTCGATCAGGATGACGTCGATTCTGGGCGTGTCTTTGGCTTTCAATATGCCGCAATCGCGCAGCAACAGCGAATCGGGGATGGCGTTGGTGCTGGGGAAATTTTCCGAAAGCGCGTAGCCCAGGCCCATGTGAACGCCGCCCTCCACTTGCCCCGCGCAGCCCTTGGGATTGATCGCGCGTCCGACGTCGTGCGCGGCCACCACGCGCTCGAGATGCCCGTCGTCGTCCAGGATCACCACTTGCGTCGCGTAGCTGAATGTCATGTGCGTGGTGGGATTGGTGAGCGCTTCGGGAGTGCCGGGCCTGGTGGTGAAATTGCAAACGTAGTCGCCCAAGTATTCGCGGCCGGTGAGTTGCTCGAGCGTGGAAGTCTTCAGATCCCCGGCCAGTTGCATCGCCGCTCGTTGCGTGGCCGCGCAGCTCAGCGTGGTGGCGCGCGAGGCCCACGTTTCCCCGCATTTGGCGCCCAAGGCTTTATCCCAGCGCACCTCGACGACCTCCGGCGCGAGCCCTGTCTCTTCACACACCGCCTGGCGAATCGTCGTGAAAAGCCCTTGCCCCATCTCCGTGTAGCCGGTCAGGACCTCCAAGCGTCCGCCCGCGAGCACGCGGATCATCGCGTGTCCGCTGTCGATGGTGCCGTTTCCGATCCCCGTGCTCTTGATCCCGCAGCCGATGCCGGCATATTTCGCGCCCTTATAAATTTCCTTCACCGCTTCCAGGCTGCGCCGCAGCCCCAGCACGCTCTCGCGCATCACTTGTCCGGTGGCAAAAGCATCGCCGGGATTCAAAATGTTGCGCTCGCGAATGTCGTAGCCATCCACGCCCACCCGTTCGGCCAGGATGTCCATGATGCCTTCCATGGCGAAGTGCGCCTGATTGGTGCCGAACCCGCGCATCGCCCCGCTGGTGGGGTTGTTGGTGAACACGGGCTTGGCTTCCGCATCCACGTTCGGCACGCGATACGGCCCGCAGGAGTGGCAGGCCGCGCGCAGCAAGCATTTCGCGCTGGTGCCCGCGTAGCCGCCCACATCGCCGACGATGCGCACGCGCACCGCGAGCAAGCGGCCTTCCTCATCGGCGCCCACCGTATAGCGGAAGGTCATGGGATGGCGCTTGGGATGAAGCTGCGTGGACTGCTGGCGCGTCAGTACGGTCTTCACCGGACGTCCCAACCGATACGCCGCCAGCGCGGTCTGCACTTGAATCGACAGCTCTTCCTTGGCGCCGAACGCGCCGCCACTCGCCGCCAGCGCGATCTCGATATCCTCGGCCGGAAGATTCAACGTGCGGGCGATCTGCGCCTGATCGAACGTCGAGCCCTGGCTCTGCGAAAAGACCTTCAGGCCGTTTCCCTGTGGGATCGCCAGGCATGCTTCGGGCTCCAGAAACGCCGGTTCCACGGGCTGCGTGCGGAAGGTCGCTTCAATCACGTGCGTGGCTTCCGCCAGCGCCGCGTCCACGTCGCCGCGCGAAAACGCGGTCGTGTCGAGCAGGTTCGGCCGAACATCGAGATTGCCGGGCGGATGGACCTGCGGCGAATCCGGCTCCAGCGCGGCCAACGGATCGGTCACCGGCTCGTACACTTCGTAATCCACGCGAATCTTCAGCGCGGCCTGGCGCGCGTGGAAGGCCGTATCGGCGACCGCTAGCGCCAGAATATCTCCCACGCAGCAGGTGGTCTCGCCAACGGCGACGAAGATCGGCAGGTCGGGAATCGCCAGACCCGTGCCGCGCTGGCCCGGAACATCCGCCGCCGTGAAGATGCGTTCCACGCCCGGCATGGCTTGCGCCGCCGACATGTCGATTGCCAATACTTTCGCGCGCGGATGCGGACTCATCACGGGTACGGCGTGCAGCATGCCCGCGACGCGTAGATCATCGACAAACGGCTTTTCGCCTAGCGCCTGCTCCAGTCCTAAATAACGTGACGGCGACGATCCGATGCCGTTTCCGCGCCGGCTGCCATTTTGCACCGCGGAACTGCGCTGCAATCCATACTCTTCGCCAAAGTAGAAATGGCGGCGAGGCTCGGGGCTCGGAAGCTGCTTGTGATCCGTCTTATCATCACCCCAGGCCTCCGCGGCGGTTTGAATCGCATCGATAATGCGCGCATAACCGGTGCAGCGGCACAGGTGACCATCCAAGGCTTTGGCGATGGATTCGCGGTCGCACGCGTGCCCGTGCCGCAATAATCCCGCGGCGCGAACTACGATTCCCGGAATGCAAAACCCGCACTGCACCCCGCCTTCAAGCAGGAACGCGTCACCCAGGATGCGGCGCAGATCCGCCGGCACGCCTTCCAGCGTCACCACGTCGTGGTCCTGCAAGTGTTCGGGCTTGCGCAGACAAGCCAGCACCGGCTGTCCGTCCACCAGCACCGCGCAGCAGCCGCAGGCGCCCTCCGGCGCGCAGCCATTCTTGGGCGAAACCACGCCGCACTCCTCACGCAGAACGTCGAGGAAGTTCATCCCGGTTTCATACGACGCCCTGGCCGGATTTCCGTTTAATGTGAAGTTGATTTCCGGCATAATCGCGGCCCCGCGCGGGGGCTGGGCCCGTTTATCTCAGGCTAACAAAACGCGCATGCCGATCGCTTCACGCCGGCAAACTCTTCCCGCGCGTCTCGGCCCCGAAGGGCAGCAGCAGCAGACCCACCACGAACGCAAGCGAGGTGAGCGCCACCGGCGTCCCCAATGTCCCATAATGCCGGATCAGCGCGCCCACGATGTAAGTCAATCCCGCGCCCGCGAAGCGCCCGACGTTCGTTGTAAAGGCGAACGCGCTCACGCGGCAATCGGTGGCGTATTGCTCCGGAAGCCAAAACGAATAGACCACGAAGTTGGCCCCGCCCAATCCCAGAAAGAACGTACACACCAGGAACAGCGCGATGGCGTTGCCGGACAGATAGAAGGCGTAGCCGAAGGCCAGCCACAGGAAAATCAGCATCAAGGTAAAGAAAATGCCCAGCACCAGCCTGCGGTCCAGTCTTTTCGCGAGCCATGGCGTGATGACGGCGCCGATCACCGTGCCGATGCCCAGTAGCGCAGTCGAGTAGGACGCCAGCCGCGCGCCCGTCAACGCGGATTGCCCCGCGCGCTCCGATAAATACGTGATGGCCGACGGCACGTACACCGAGCCGGCCCATAAGCCGACGATCGACGCCACCAGGTACAGCGAGTTGAGAATGGTCCGGCGGCGATATTGCGGCGTGAACAGTTTCAAAAAGGCATGATGCATCGCCAGCACGCTGCCTTCTTCGCGGCGGTTCTTCCAGCGGGCCGGCTCGTGCAGCCGATTGTAGAAGAACGCCACCAGGATGGCCGGCGCGCCGCCCACCACGAACATCCAGCGCCAGCCGTACTGGCTGCCGATGAAGTAATTGGCGATGGCGGCGATCACGAATCCGATGTAATAGCCGGTGTGCATCAAGCACACGCCCCAGGTGCGGCGCTGCTCCGGCCACTCTTCCGATACCAGCGACGCGCCGATGGACCATTCTCCGCCGATGCCCACGCCGGCGAGAAATCGCACCAGCGCCAGCGTCCAGACGTTCTTGCACAGCGCCGCGAGCAGCGTGAACAGCGAGAACCAGAGAATGGAAAACATCAGCGTGCGCGCGCGGCCGAAGCGGTCCGCCACCGGTCCCCACACCAGCGCGACGCCCCAGCCGATCATGAACAGCGCGAACAGCAATCCGCTGTAGTAGCCTACGTTGGCCGTGGTGGCGGCAATGCCCGAGTTCGGCAACACGTCGCGCAGCGCCGGAACCAGGACCAGCGAGAAGATAAACGAGTCCATGCCGTCCATGGTCCATCCGCCCCACGAAGCCCAGAAGGCTCGCTTCTGCGACGAGGTAAGAGGGAGCCGTGCGGCCTGGGGTGCTACGGCCGGTTCGCTCATAACAGTGCGCTCATGTTGCTAAGGATTACATCATCGGGCGGGGCGGATTGCAAGATCAGGCCGCTACTCCCCCTACTCCCGTTGACACTTCTCAAATGCCAGTGATATATTCGGCCCGACGCGTTGTCGACGGCGGCCTTCGAACGCGGGAAAGCGGGACTGAGATGAGAAAGCGCAGCATTTCGTTGGCTGGCCTGGCCGGCTTTTTGTTGGTGTCGATTTCGCTTTGGGCACATCACGGGCAGGCCGGGTACGACACCTCGGCGATGGTGACCGTGGACGGCGCCGTCACCGGTTTTAAATTCGTCAATCCGCACTCCATCGTTGATCTGGATGTCAAGGACGACAAGGGCGAAGTGCAAGCCTGGCAGGGCGAACTCACCAGTCCCAATCACCTGATTCGCGCCGGCTGGACCGCGACGACGCTGAAGGCGGGCGACCAGGTGAAGATGAGCGGCTTTCGCGCCAAAAGCGGCGCCAATTCCATGTGGATCACCAAGATCTCGGTCAACGGCGACGAACTGAAAATGGCCGCGGGGAACTAAATGCGGCGGCACACGTTAGCTGCTTTGTCTGCGTTGGCGGCGCTCGGTTGTCCGGCCGTAAGTTTTGCCCAGGCACCGGCGGCGCCCGACCTTTCTGGCGTCTGGAGCGTCAAAGGCTCGCCCGCCACGCGGTATCTGTCTTACAGCTTCATGAAGGACGACCCGCCCATGACAGCGTGGGCCGAAGAGAAGTTCCAAGCCAACAAGCCCTCCTTCGGGCCGCGCTCGTTCGAGGATTCCAACGATCCGGTGAATCCCACCACGCTCAGCGCAGTCGGATGTTTTCCGCCGGGGATGCCGCGGCTGTATCTGCAGCCGTTTCCCATGGAGATCGTCCAGACGCCCGGCCGCGTGCTCATGCTGTTCGAGTTCAATCATTTCATCCGCCAGATTTTCACCGACGGCCGGCCGCACAACACGGCTCTGGGCCCCACGTGGCTGGGCGACGCGATCGGCCATTGGGACGGCGACACGCTGGTGGTGGATACCATCGGCTTCAACGACAAAACCTGGGTGGATCGCGAGGGACACCCGCACAGCGAGCAGATGCATTTGACCGAGCGCATTCGCCGGGTGGACAAGAACACGTTAACCGACGACATCACCATCGAGGACCCCATCGCCTACACTAAGCCTTGGGGAGGGC
>JASIGB010000419.1:0-2739 GCA_030045355.1 Bryobacteraceae bacterium | reverse complement strand
GTTCGAAAAAATTACGTCGGCGCGGAGCGCGAGCGGGCCAAGTATGACCGCGAGCGGGGCAAGTACGCCTGCCGCCAGGGCCAGATTCAGCAGCTTTTGGATCAGTCGTGACATCCGGTTCCTCCCCAGGCTCCCTCAGTTGGTTCGAGGAGCCTCATAACAGATAGGCGAGAAAATTGCGCTAGGGCGATCACCGATTGGCCGAGGGCGCCGCTTTGGCGTCGCAGCGTTGGCGATTGGCGATTGGCGGCCCGGCACGTCTATCCTTTGACACGGCCGTGTTGCGGCGCCCACGCGACCCGCTGAACATTCTCCTTTGAAATCTGGCACTTCCAGGCAGGCTACCCGTCTGCATCCTCTTCCTGCGAGAGGAAACCGAGATGCAGACACTTAAAGTGGTAGCGATCCTGATGACGGCCGCCGCCGAGCTGGCAGCCGAGACGCCCACGCGGCGGCTGATCGTGAACATTCCCGCGCGGAAAATCGTGCTGGTGGAGGACGGAAAAGTGGTCAAGATTTATCCCGTGGCCGTGGGCAAGAAGAGCACGCCTAGCCCTGTCGGCGCCTTTCATATCGCCAGCCACGTCATCAACCCCACCTATTCGCATGAGGGAAAGGTGATCGGGCCGGGCCCCGCGAACCCGGTGGGCACGCGCTGGATGAGCCTCGGCTACAAAGGTTACGGCTTGCACGGGACCAATCACCCGGAGTCCATCGGCCACGCCGCCTCTCACGGGTGCATCCGGATGCGAAATCAGGACGTCGAAGAATTGTTTCGGCTGGTCCGCGTGGGCGACGAGGTGGATTTAATCGCCGATCCCAGCCCCGAAGAGGCCGCCCTTTTCGAAGAAATGGATTCCAATAAAATTGCTGCCGCGCATCTACAGGCGGGAATGGGTGCGGCCGATGGTATCGCAGGAGGTTTGCAATGATGTTCCTGAGCGCGCTCGGCGACTTCCCCGAAATGGTGCTGGGGTTGCTCTTCAGCCTCGGGTGCGCGTTGCTTTTGGGCTTCCTTTGTCTGCGGTTTGTCATGAATTTGATGACGCATCACGCCTCGCGCGATCATAATGGAATCAGTGATCGGCCCCGGGTGGATTCTCTGCTTTTGCTCAGTGCTGCCGTTGGCTTGTCAAACGCTGGACCGGGTGGCCGTCCAGACCGCGGACCAGACGCCGGATCCGGCATCGACGGCGGCGGCGCAACTGGCCTCCCGTATCGCGTCCCTGCTGCCGCGTCGAGCAACCGTTTCGATCGAGAGCCGGAGCTTAGCGCAGTCAGCGCCTCCCGAGTGGTCGAAATTCCCCTCGCGCTTTCAGGACGAGTTGCGCAAAGCCGGGGTGCAAATCTCTGGGGTCCCGGCGGCCGCGGTCCCCACGGCGACGACGCCGCCTGAGCCTCGCGTCCGCGTCACGCTCGCCGAAGAGGCGCATGGCCTGCTCCTGGTAGCCGAGATTTTGAACGGCGACAACCGGCAGATCGCGATGCTTCCCTGGAACGTGCCGCCCTCCGCGCAGCCGAATCCGCAGGTCTCAATCACGAAGAAACTGTTGTGGGCCCAAGAAGACCCGCTCCTCGACGTTTTGCTCCAGGACTCGGATTCCCAGATGCTGATTTTGAGCGTCAATTCCATCGCGAGCTACCGGCTCACGGACGGGAAATGGATTGCGGTTTCCAATGCTGCTCTGGCGCTTCCTCGTCCCATGCCGCGCGACCCGCGCGGGCGCCTGGAACCCACGCCGGCAGGTTTCCGCGCCTATCTGCCGGTTGCGACCTGTGAAGGAAGTGCGGCGCCCGAGTTAAGAGTCACCTGCATGCCCGGAACCGCGGTCTGGCAGAGCGCTCCGGTGCATTGGGTCGCGGACCGGAATATCCTGGAGCCGGATCCGCCAGCGCCGCCCATTGAGGGAATCGGTAGCGACACCGCGACGATCGCCGATCCCTGCGGAGGGAATGCGCTGACGGTCGCGGATAGCTCAAATGGGGACCATGACTCGATTCGGGCTTACCAATTGGCCATGCCCGCAAGCGATCCGGTGTCCTTGCCCGGCCCGGTCACCGCGCTTTGGCCCGAGGCGTCGGGCCAGGAAGCGATCCTAGTGGTCCACAACCTGCAAACAGGACAATATGAAGCTTCGCGCCTGGGCGTGGCTTGCTCTCAGTAGCGCCCTTGCGGTTCCGCTCGCCGGAGCCACACGCCCGCATTACGGCGGCACGTTGACGATTGAAGAATCCCTCTTCGAGCAGATGTTCGGGGCTCCGCCCTCGATTCCGGTCCTCGAGACGCTGGTCCGCCTGGATGCGCGTGGCGGGGTCGAGCCCGTGTTGGCGGTGGCCTGGCAGCACGATCCGGACTATAAGCGCTGGCGCTTCTCGCTGCGGCCTAAGGTCGTGTTTCACGATGGCGAGCGGTTCACCGCGGCGTCGGCGGTTCCTTCGCTCCTTGCGGCGCTCAAGCCAAGATACACGGACGTTGCGATCGAGGCCGGAGGCCAGGCGCTCGCGATCAAGTCCAGCCAGCCGATGCCCGATTTGCTGGAATTGCTCTCCGAGGCGCCCGTGGAGCGAGTTGCGAACATCGGAACGGGACCCTTTCGCGAGACTGGGGCGGAATCCCACGGATCTACCTTTGCAGCCTTTGAAGACTATTGGGGCGGCCGGCCATATTTGGACCGCGTGATCCTTGCGGACAACGGTTCGGCCAGCCGTGCCGACATGTTCGACATCCCCGTCGGGCCG
>JASIGB010000418.1:0-3306 GCA_030045355.1 Bryobacteraceae bacterium | reverse complement strand
ATAAAGATCCACACGAAAGCAGGAACGCAGCCCCCGCGTAAATCGACCGCCTCCTCCAGGCCCGTAGTCGCATGGCCGCGTTTAGCTTGAGTGTCACTTCATCGTCAAAGATCGGATTGCCATCGGGTCCGTGGACCTCGCTCATAGCCGGCTCCCCGCCAGTTACCGAAGTCGCCGCTGTTGCACGTGCCTATCTCCACTCGGCGGTAAAAATGTTGAACTCGTACGGCGACTTCGCATCCTTGTCCGACGCGAACACGATGGTCTTGCCGTCGGGGGAAAACTCCGGGAAGGCGGTGAAGCCGCCGAAATTGGTCACCTGTTCCAGATCCGTGCCGTCGGTGTTGATCAGGAAAAGCTCGAATTTGCGGCCGTCGCAATTGTTCTTGTTCGAGGCGAACAAAATCTTCTTGTCATCGGCGGTGAACGTAGGCGCGAAATTGGCGCATCCGTTGCTGGTGATTTGCTTCGCGTTTTTGCCGTCGGAGTCGGCGACGAAAAGCTCCATCTTCATGGGCGAGGTCAGGTTTTCGCTCAGCAGCTCGTGGTAGCGCTTTTCGGTCTCAGGCGTCGTCGGATGATTGGCGCGCCAGGTGAGCTTTTTGTGATCATGCGAAAACACGGGGCCGCCATCGTAGCCGTCGGTTTTGGTGAGCTGCTTTTTGTCCGAACCGTCGAGCTTCATGGTCCAGAGATCCAGGTCGCCCGATTGCATAGACGTGTACACGATGCGGCCGGTCTTGAAATTTACTGTGCCTTCGGCGTTGTAGCCGGGCGCGCCCGCCAGCGTCTTCAGGATTTTGCCGTCATCGGTGGCGAGATAAATTTTGTAGGTCGGATAGACGGCCCAGACGTAGCCTTTGCTGCGGTCGGCCGCGGGCGGGCAGGCGTCGCCGGATTCGTGCGTGGACGCGTAGAGAATGTGCTTGTTGTCGGGCAGAAAATAACCGCAGGTGGTGCGGCCTTTGCCGGTGGAAACCATGTGCGGGTTCGAACCGTCACGGTTCATGATGAAAATTTGGTCGCAGCCGAGCTTGTCACGCGTGGATTGAAAGATGATGCGCTGGCCGTCGGGCGCCCAGTAGGCTTCGGCATTTTCGCCGCCGTGGGTGAGTTGGCGGATCTCACCGAGGTGAGACGAGAGCCCCGGCGATTGCGCCCACACCACGCCAGTTACGAAAATATATAGTAAATGTCTGAGCAAGCCACTATCCTATCCTATGTGCTGAGATGCCAGCAGGGCCCGGCCAAGTCCCAACGATAACGGTGGTGGTTCCTACGCTCGCCGCGGGCGACGATCTGGCTGAGTGCCTGGCGTCGTTAGAGCGGCAGACATTTTCCGATTTCGAAGTGATTGTGGTGGATAACAGCGGGCGGCGTGCCGTGGGATCTGCCGTGAAAGCCGAGGGCCGGGTTCGGGTGATCGCGAACGAGCGCAACGTGGGATTCGGAGCAGCGGTGAATCAGGCGTTCCGCCAATCGAGCGCGCGATATCTCGCGGTGCTGAACGATGATGCGACGGCGGAGCCGCGGTGGCTGGAAGCATTGCTGGCTGCCATCGAGCCGCGGCGGGATGTGGGCATGTGCGCGTCGCAAGTGCGCCTGGCCGGAAGCGGAACGCTCGATTCGGCGGGTATGCTGCTGTGCGCTGATGGCAGCAGTAAGCAGCGCGGGCACGGGGAGCCGGCCGGAGCGTATGCGCGCAAGGAAGAGGCGCTGCTCGCGAGCGGGTCGGCGGCGCTGTATCGCCGCGAGATGTTGGAGGAAATCGGACTGTTCGACGAAAGCTTTTTTTTGTATTGCGAGGACACCGATCTCGGGCTGCGCGCGCGCTGGGCGGGCTGGGAATGTCTGTATGTTCCCGAGGCGCGGGTGGAGCACCGCTATTCGCAGTCGGCGGGGCGGGCTTCGGCGCTGAAGGCTTACTACGTGGAGCGCAATCGGCTGTTCGTGATCTTCAAGAACTTTCCGCTTGCCGGTTTGGCGCTGGTTCCCTTTTATGCGCTGGCGCGCTACTTCTGGCATTTCGTTTATGCGCTGGCGGGGCGGGGCAAGGCGGCGGAGTTCGGGCGGGAGGGCAGCGTGCTAGGCCTGGCTTGGATCGTGATCCGCGCGCACGTGGAACTGCTGGCGCGCTGGCCCACGGTGTGGCGCGAGCGGCGCGGCATCAAACGGCGGCTCACCTCCAGGCAGTTCCGGCGGCTGATCCGGCGCTACGCCATCGGCCCCCGTCAGGTGGCGGCGCTGTGAAGCGAGCCCCTGGATCGCAGCAGCTTTTGATTTTGATTCCCGCCTTCAACGAAGTGGAGGCGATTGCCGGCGTGATCCAAGAAGTGCGCGCGGTGATGCGGGACGCCGCGATTTTGGTGGTGGACGACGCCTCCACCGACGGTACCTATCAGCGCGCGCGCACGGCCGGCGCCGACGTGTTGCGGTTGCCGTATCATTTGGGGCTCGGCGGAGGGCTGCAGGCCGGATACAAGCTGGCCTACGAGCTGGGATACGAATACGTCATTCGCGTGGACGGCGACGGCCAGCACGATCCGAAATACATCCCGGCCTTGCTCCAGAAATTGCAGGACACCGGATGCCACATGGTGATCGGCTCGCGATTTCAGAACGGGAACGGCGAGCCGGGCAATCACGGTTACACCAGCGCCGTGCGCGCCATCGGAATCTGGTTCTTCCGGCTGATGCTGCGGCCCATTCTGGGCAGGCCGGTACACGATCCGACATCGGGATTTGTGGGCGTGAATCGGGAGGCGCTGGAAGTGTTCACGGGCAGCTTTCCGCTGGAATATCCGGAAATCGAAGCCCTGGTGGTTTTGCAGCGCAAGCGTTTTCAGTTCCAGGAAGTGCCGTGCCGGATGCGGCCGCGCAAGACGGGCCGGAGCACCATCACCGCGGTAAAATCGCTGTATTACATCTTCCACGTCCTGCTGGGCGTATTCGTCAACGTTTTGAAGTTCGAAGGCCGCCGAAGCAAAAAGCCTGCGCGACAATAGAAAAATATGGAGCGTCTCCTGAATGCCACCACGGCGATCAGCGTGCTGCTGATTGGGATGGTGCTATTTTCGGTGCGCCGGTCGCACATCCGGGTGGAATATTCGGTGAGTTGGCTGGCGGCGGGCGTGATTCTGCTGGTGCTTTCGCGTTCCTACGGGGCGCTCAACTGGATCGCACGGCAACTGGGACTGGCCGATCCCCCGCTGGCGCTGCTGCTGTTGGTCTTTTGCGTGTTCGTCATCGTAATCTACCGGCTTTCGGTGGTGATTTCGGATTTGAAGGACGCCAACATCGCCATGG
>JASIGB010000417.1:0-2974 GCA_030045355.1 Bryobacteraceae bacterium | reverse complement strand
CCTTATTACAACAACTGCCGCTGGCAGCGCCAGCCGGCCGAATCTCTCAGCCTGGGCCGAGTCTTCCGTGTCAAAGAGAAGATGCAGTTACTGATTCAGGCACAGTTCTTCAACATCTTCAATCGTGTGGTCTATCCGATGCCGACTGGCGCCACCACCAGTACGACGCTGGCGACATACGGCAACCCGTATCCGGGCCTTCCCGGCACATCCGGAGCTTTAAACGGCGGCTACGGGTTTGTCGACACGCTCAATGGGGCTGGAACGAATCCCCGGTCGGGCCAGTTGGTGGCGCGCTTCACGTTCTAACAAGCGCGCGATCCAGTAGTAATCACGAGCCTCGCCGGGAAACCGGCGAGGCTCTTCTTATCTCGACTCCAGTGTTCCGAGTAACACGCGCGCGGGCCGCGTGTTGTACGTCCGCTGGTAGGCATCGTGCGCGGCGTCCCGCGGGTAGTGCTCGCTCGCCGGATATGGATAACGCGACATCGCATGGAACGGCAGCGGCTGCACGGTGGAAGAGAAGGCGGTGTTCGGATCGCGATCCTTGGCCCACCCGTCCACCTTGAGCAGGAAGTCGCGTGTCCATCCAGTGCGTGGCGGCGCGAGATGCGTGGGGAACTGCAGCGTTACTTCGTCGCCCGAGCCCATGATCGCGAGTTCATCGTCGACATCGCGCAGCAGCGCGTCCACGCGGCCGTATCGGGTATAAAGCCCCGGAGTGGGATTCCAGAACGAAATCGGCGAAATACGGCCATAGAAGAATGTATCCGGCTGCTGGCGCTGCGGGTCGATGCGCGTTTGGGAAAATCCGCGAAAATGCAGGTCGGCGGAGTCGAAGGGAATCGAAACAGGGTTCAGGCGAGCGTCCGAAGCGCCCTCATTTAAGAATATTTCGTCCCAATATACGCACAAATTCGTTACGATTCTGATCTTGCGGCTGGAGGAAAGAAACTCCACCGGGACCACGATGGTCTTCGGTTTTCCGGCCGGCATCCCCATGTCGGGATTCACCGTCTGCCAGTCGCCGCGCGCGTCCTGGACCTGTAAATACGGCATCACCAGGCCTGTGCGCGATTCTTGCGAAGCCCTCAGGAACGTGCTGCCATCGGGCCAATCCACCCATCCGTTCAGCACCAGGATCGCTTGGCCGCTCCGGGCAGCGTGGCCGAAATCGAGATCGAGTGTGTGCAATTCCGCCACTCCCGTTTGCGAGCGGCGGAAATGATCCGGATAACGCCCGTCCTTGGCGATCACTTGCGATAAGACATCATCGCCGTGATTATCGCGCGCGCTGTTTGGATAAATTCTGCGCTCGACGCTGTAGAGGCGAAACTGGGAGTAGGGAGGACTCTTGAACTTCTCGTTGGTGAAGATCTCCGTCGATGCCGGATGATCCATGGCGTACAACTGCACCTGGTCGAGATACGACACTTCGCTCAATTCTTCGGTGATGCGCACTTCATAGTGGTTATCGACGGCCTGCAGCGCCGTTCCGGGGATCTGGACGTACTCCTGGTGATCTACCGGGAAGTAACCGCCTTCGCCATCGCGCGCGCCCAGCGGCGCCACGCCCAGGACGTCGGTGATGAACTGGAACTCGCGTCCGTTCCAGGTCCAGATCATCGGGCAGGAGCCGGACAGCCGCTGCTGTTCCTGGTAAACGTGCGTCTGATCGGCCGGCTGCCGGACTTCGTTCTGGATCAGTCCATTAGGCCAGGTGATGCGAATCACGTCGATGGAAGCATGGTCGCCCGTGTCGAACTCGATGGGAACGCCCTCATAGAATTGGCTGCGGTAGAGCGTGCCGGACTTCATCTCGACCAGCGCGTCCTTCGCAAGCTTGAGGCTGCGCACGCCCTTGAGCTGAACCCGAATCCAGTGATGGCTTTGAGCGCTCTGGTTGCGCATCAGATGGATACTTCCGCCGGCGTCGATGCCAGCTTGGTCCAGGCGCCCGGTTGCGCTGAAGTCGGCATCCACCCGCTTTTGATCCGATACCGGCTGCCCATGGAACGCCTCGACGGTATATCTTCCGCCCAATTGATCGCGATACAGCACCGGCGCGTGATCGCGATAGAACACGGCCAGGTCGAAGGCCTTGCTATCCGGATTTACGCGCAACTTTTGCGCGGAAGTAACGGTGCCCGCGACGAACGGGAAATCGCCGGTGCGATCGGCCCAACCCGCGGCTCCTTGATTTCGCAAAAGCGTGGGTTCGGGTCCTAACAGAAAAAGATCGAGATCGTAATCGTGATCGTAGTCCATCCATACGGCGCGATCGAAGCGCCGCGCGGGTAACATCGCCTTCTCGCGGACGAATTTGCCGCCCGTATTGCGATAGAGAAGAGGACCGGCGTCCGTGAGCACGCATAGATCCATGAGGCCGTCGTCATTGAAGTCGCCCGGCGCCACATCGATCACTCCGGTCAATCCCTCCAGGCCTGTTTCCGCGGCGGGCTGCTCGCCCTTGAGGAACAACTGAATTCCGCGCGATGACCACACGAGAAGATCGGTCTGACCAATACCTTTTGAATCGATCAGCGTGAGGCCGGCGGTCGCGGGATCCACCGTTCCGTCGAGCTTCGTGTCGGTGAACTTAGCCGCCGGGGCCGCGGGCGCTGGGATACGCGAGGCCGGAGGATCGTAGATCTCGGCGTAATCGCACCACTCGGCGTTCTCCGGGATCACCCAGCCCTTCTGCACGTTCTTGATGCGCTCGAAATCGGCGAGATAGCGGCCGGCGGCTGCGGTGTTTCCCGTGGTCCGGTTGAGATTGTAAAGCTGGAAGCGGGCGGCCGCGAGTGTCGGATCGAGCTCGGCCGCCCGTTCGAATTGAGCCTGCGCGTCCTGGCGACGGTTCACCTGGTTGTACAAAGTACCCAGTTGATAATGCGCGATCGCTTCATCCGGTGTTCGCGCCAGCATCCCCTCGAATTGCGCGATGGCTTGCTGGGTATCGCCCTGGTGCTTA
>JASIGB010000416.1:0-5953 GCA_030045355.1 Bryobacteraceae bacterium | reverse complement strand
GCACGAAAGCCTCGTATTCCGACGCCGGCGTTTCCAATTCGCACGAGCCGTAACTGACGCTGACCACCGGCGCCAGATCCTCGTCGATGGCGTACTGTACGGAAGTCATTACGTCGGTCGAGTACACGAATATGATGCTGGCGTTCCGCGCCACCGCACCGGACCATTCCAGATCCAGGTCGGATTCCGCCAAATCGCCGGAGTTGGGGTTGTTTCCCGGGTTTCGCGATCCGGGCACCAGAACCATCTGCGGATCGTTCGCGGGCAAGTTGAACATGCTGCGGAACTGTTCGATGTCGGAAAGATTGACTTCGATCTGTCCGGCGATGGCGATCTTCTGTCCAGAACCGTTAATCCCGGCCGAATACAGGGGCGTGACGTCATAAATGGTGGCGAAGTCATCCGGCGCCACGCAATACGAGTCGCAGAAGGGCGCATTGGTGTAGTTGACCTTCGCACGCGAAGCGCGCGCGAGCCGCGGTTTCAGCCGGAAATCCGTAAGGCCCCGAATGCTCTTCACGACGGACGCGAACCCCGCGGGCACCGAGGGCTGCGAGGCATTGGCATAGTGCGTCTCGCCATGCACTACGTAGTTGTGAATTTCGGTTTGGAATGCCAATTCCACCTGCGCCGCCGTTCCGCTCGCCGCGATCCAACTCTTCCCTCGCGCCACCGAAACCACCTGCAAGCCCTGGCTCTGGAGCCATTGGCTGATGGTCGCGATGTCGGCATCGCTCGCGCCAAATTGCTCGCCAAACTGCTCCGGCGTCAGCCATTGATGATACTCGGGCGAGCCGGGCGTCTGTTGTTCCACCAGCAGCTTTTGCAGCGCGGCCTCCTGGGCCGCCGAGCGCGAGAGGTTCAGCGTGATATACGGCATCGCGAGCGACGGCGCCACCCGGCCCTGATCGTTGGCCGGCATAGCCTGCGGATGCACATTTCCCGCGAGCACCGTTCGGACCTGGTTATTTACGGGCTGCGTGATGCGGCTGACTTGAGCTCTCGCTCCCGCGGCGCAGATCAGCGCGGCCAAAAGAGCAGTCGTCGAGCGAGGAAGGCGCTTCGTGCGCATAAGTTTTACTCCAGTTATTCACAAGGACGCGGCTTCGACCCTGCGAATGCGCCACCAAGGGCCTTATTCGTTCGGACGTTTCCGTACCTGGCGCCGTTTCAGCCCTCCGGCCAAACTCACAGATCCTTACATACATTGAATCAGCGACTTGGCCGGTCGAACGGCGGTCGCGCCCATGCTTGCATCCGCCTCATCCGGCAGTACTTTTAGTACTTTCGGCGCCATTCCGGGACGTTATTTTACGTGCTATGAAGTTACTATGGTTTATTAACTTTTGGTTTGGCGGAGGGAAGGGATGGGCGCGAAGAGATTCGCAATTGCGGTTGCTTTAGCGGTGCTGTGCGCGGGGGGGATTCGCGCGGAAGAGCTTCAACCCGATGACACGTTCAACATCGATTTCTTCGCCGAGGATGGAAGCTGGAACGCGAACGCGGGCTTCGGTGTCACAACAACCAGCACTTGGTCGTCGAGTGAAGAGTACGGCTACACGCCCACCCAGTTTTGTCCCGACGGAAACTGGGAGAACTGCATCTGCGATCCCGGCGTGAAGTTCTCGGTCCCGGATGCGCCGCCTGCGACTCCGTTTGACGGGAGCGCGACCTTTACACTCAGTAATGCAGGGACTTTCGATCAGGACTACATCAACATTGGCCCTAACATCGAGACCGTAGTCTTCACCACTACGGATTTCAACAAGGACGACACCTACACCTGCAGTAGCGATTTCTTCCAGTTTTGCGGGTTCAAGATGTACGAGGGTACACTCTATATCGAGTTCGGCGACCCCATCAATCCCAATGGCATCACTTCGGCCGCTCCCGAACCCAAGCAATACGTCTGGTTGATCCTCGCGGCAGCCGCCATTATCGCGGCACGGCGTTATCGATCCCGCACCAGTCTCACTTTGAGGTGAACTGCGCCAGCAGTTTTGCGTATTCCGGATTCGCCTCTAGGGGCTTAAACTCGGGATCGTTCTTCACCATGACTGCCGAATAACCTTTTTGCAGCGCTTCGCGCAAGCTTGCAATGGCTTCGGTCTGCTGCCCCAGAATGGTTTGAACGACAGCCTGGCGGTACGGCAACTCGTTGCCTTGGCGTTCCACGCCACGCGCGCGGCGGATGTATTCGATACCGAGCTTAGGATCGCCGCTCTTAGCATAGTACAGTCCCAGATAACCCAGCGTGTCAGCATCCACCGGGTTTACCTTCAGCGCCTTTTGTGCCAGCGCAATGGCCTGCTGATATTCGGCTTTGGCTTTGGCCTGGTTTCCGGACCAACGCAAAGCGTCGGCCAGGTTCCCCGCATAGAGTTGCTCATTGGGATTCAACGCCGCTGCCTTTTGAAACATGGTCACAGCGTCGTTGCGATGACCCAAATAAAAGTAGGACGTGCCGAGGTTGGAATAGAGATCTTCCGACGGTGCGATCTTCAGGGCCTTCTGATACGCCGTAATGGCCTCGTTCCATTTCCCCATCTGAAAATAGATGAGGCCGATATTGTTGTAGGACGCTGCCGAATCCGGGGCAAGCTTCACAGCGCTGTTTAATGCGCTCAGAGCGTTCTCGTAATCTCCGAATTGGAAGTAGGCAAGGCCCAAGCGCGCATAGTTGAGGCTGTAGTAGGGATTCACGTCGATGGCCTGTTGAAACGCCTGCAGTGACTGGTCTTTTTGGCCGGCAGCCAGGTAGGCATTGGCCAGTTGGCGATAGCCTTCGTCCGAATTCGGAGCCAGCTGCAGAGCGCGCTTCAGTTCGACGATGGCTTCGGCGTTCTTGCCGGTGATCCGATATACGTTGCCGAGCGCAAAGTGGACTTCGGGAAGCTCATCGTTGAGTGTTTGCGCGTGCTGGGCCGCGCTCAACGCCTTCTGCGACCAGGAGACATCCTTGGTCAACTGATACAGGATAATGCTGGTGTCGGAAAGTCCGGTATACGCCAGCGCGAAGCCGGTATCCTTCTTGATGGCCTGGTCGAAGAGATCCGCCGCGGATTCCACGCGCTTCTGGTCGCGCTTGCCGCGCAGAATATCGCGCCCTTTTATGTACAGCTCGTAGGCGTCCCCGTTTTCGGTGGGCCGCAGCGCGTTGCGCGCCAGTTCTTCATCGCTCGGCTTCAGCTCCAGGGCCGCCACCAAGTCGTTGTAAATCTGATCTTCGATCGTGAGCAGATCCTGTCGCACTCCCGCGAAATCCTTGCTCCACACCCGGCGGCCCGTGGAGTCACTTACGTTCAACACAATGTCGATCTTGTCGCCAGAGCCTTGGATGGCGCCCTGCACAATTAGCTTCGAGCCTAGTTGATGGGCGATCTTGGGCACCGGAGCACCGGCGTCGATCTTTTCCACGGCCGCCGGCGAGGCTAAATGGACGGTCTTGATTTGGAACAACTTCGCCGACAGTGCATCCCCAATGCCTTCGGCTTCAATCCGCAACGTCGAATCAGGTCCCACCACGCGCAGGGGCATGAGAGCGACGAACTTGTCGTTGGCGCCGGTGACGCCGGCCACCTGTTTCACGGCTATAGAAGCGCGTCCGAGCACCCGTTCGCGGACCGGGCGCACCGCCAGCGCCAGTCCGATCACCAGCACCAGGCCCGTGACGGCGAAGAGCCACTTGGGATAGCTCATTTCGGCTTGCCGCAGGCGAACAATGCGGGTGGGCGGCGTTCCGGTTTCGAGATCCCGCAACAGTTCCGTCGCGCTTTGATAGCGCTTTGCGGGATCTTTCTCCAGACACTTCAAAATGATGGAGGCCAGGTACTCAGGAATACCCGGATTGGCGAGGCGCGGATCGCGAGGCGCTTGCTGCACGTGCTGGAACATCACCTGCAACGAGGATTCACCGGTGAACGGCACTTCTCCGGTCGCCATTTCGTACAGAATGACGCCCAGAGAATAGAGATCGCTGCGATGATCAGCGGGCTTGGACTCGGCCTGCTCCGGCGACATATACCGGGGCGTCCCCAGCACTTCGCCCGCGCGCGTCATGGCCGTTGTCTCGGCGTCCAACGACTTTGCCAGACCGAAATCCGATACAAAAGCCTGATCCTCCACGGTGATGAGGACGTTGCGCGGCTTCAAATCGCGGTGCACGACGCCTTCGGCGTGGGCGGCTTCGAGTGCGCTCGCCAGCTGCTTGGCGATGTTCACCACGCGCTCGACCTGCAACTTCCCCGTTTTGGCGATCAAATCCTGCAAATCCATGCCCTGGATGTAGGCCATGGAAATGAACTTGACGCCGCCCACGTCGCCCAGATCGTGAATGCGGAGAATGTTGCGGTGGGAAATGCGGCTGGCGAGCAACAACTCCTGTTTGAAGCGTTGCAGCGAACTGGAGTCCCGGGCGAGTTCCCCGCGGATCAGCTTCAGCGCCACCGTCCGATCCAAATCGTTGTCGTGGGCCCTGTACACCTTACCCATGCCGCCTTCGCCGATCTCGGCTTCGATGCGATAGCGCGGTCCGAACTGTGATCCCGGCCCAAGATTGACGAGGGACATTGGCTCGGGAGCCGGAGTCGCCATCTCACTGGGGACTCCGCGCCGGCTCGCGGCTGAAGTGCCGCCCAAATCCGTCAGGATTTCGCGAACGGATTGGTACCGCGTCTTGACGTCGGGTTCCAGGCACTTGCTCACTACGGCGGCCAAGGCCGCGGGGACTCCGGGCTCGAGGTCCGTTACCGGGCGCGCCTTCTGCTGCACTCGCAACAGCAGCTTGGACATCAGCGTATCGCCCTGGAATGGCAACTCGCCGGTGAGCATCTCATAGGCGATGATGCCCAGGCTGAACAGGTCCGAACGGGCGTCCACCTTCTCGGCGCGCGCCTGCTCGGGCGACATGTAGTCCGGCGTGCCCATCAGGACGCCGGTGCGCGTCAGCCCGGCCAGTTCCATGGAACGCGCCAGGCCGAAGTCCATCAGCCAGACTCGGCCGGCGTCGTCCACCATGATGTTTTGCGGCTTCAAATCCCGATGCACCACTCCTTCGGCGTGCGCGGCTTCCAGCCCCTGGCAAACCTGCTGGAGAATCGGCGTCACTTCGGAGGCAGGCAATCTTTCGCGCTCATTGAGAATGCTCTTCAGATCGCGTCCTTCGATGAAGTCCATCGTAATGAACTTGCGTCCATCCGCGCTGCCCAGATCGAAGATGCGCACGACGTTTTTGTGCGTGACTTGGCGCGCGAGAATCAGCTCCTGCTTGAAGCGCCGCAGAATATCGGGATGTCCGGCGAGCTCGGGACGAATCACCTTCAGTGCGACCAGCCGGTCCAGCTCGTGGTCCCGCGCCTTGTAGACCGCACCCATGCCGCCTTCGCCCAGGCGCTTTAGGATTTCGTAGCGCTCGCCGAGAATTACTCCTTCCTCCAGGGGTGCATTGGGAGCGAGCGAGCGCTGCGCCGCTACGGACCAGCCGGTGGTTCCCCCTATCACCGTGGCCGCGAGCGAGTTCTCGGAAAATACCTGAGTGGCGTCGCTGTCGGAGGGAGGAGCCGGAGAGGCGTCGGCAACCAGTGTTGCGCTGTCAATTCCAAAGGGAGTGCTGCATTTTGAGCAGAGGCGTGAGTTGGGCGGGTTGCTCGTGTGACACGTTGGACACTCCACCATATCTCATCACCTGGCATTGCTGCTTGGTTTCTTCCACGTTAGCGCGTTACCGGCTCACGCCGCAATTAGGAAATCCTCCCGGCTCCCATGGTCTTAGCCCTTCTGGTACCAGCGGCCGGGGTTGCTTCGAGAGATTGGAAACGAGAAGCTGGCGCGCCGGGGGCCCCGGATCGCCACGCTCATCCGCGCGCCGTCCGTTATGTCGGCTGCAATCGCAATGCGAATGCTGTTCTCAAGAGAATCGTCGCGAACTTCTGCTAAGCACCGTCTGGCGCCAACC
>JASIGB010000415.1:0-2539 GCA_030045355.1 Bryobacteraceae bacterium | reverse complement strand
GAGCAGCAGATCGCCGCGCGCGTGATCCAAGAAATTCGCAACCGGCTCGAATTTCTCACCGCCGTCGGACTGAATTACTTGAGCCTGGCGCGTTCCGCCGCTACGCTTTCGGGCGGCGAAGCCCAGCGCATTCGCCTAGCGACGCAAATCGGCTCCAAACTGCGCGGCGTGCTCTATGTTCTGGACGAGCCTTCCATCGGCCTGCATCCCCGCGATAACGACCGGCTGCTCAACACGCTCTCGCGCCTGCGCGATCTCGGCAACACGGTGCTCGTCGTGGAGCACGACGCCGAAACCATCGAGCGCGCCGATTACGTCATCGATCTCGGCCCCGGCGCCGGGCGGCTCGGCGGCCAATTAGTCGCCGCGGGAACACCGCGCGACATCGAACGTAATCCCGCCTCCCTCACCGGCCAGTATCTATCCGGCGCAGTGCGCATCGAGCCTCCCGCCGGACGACGCCGCGGCAACGGCAATCAGCTCATCGTGCACGGCGCGCGCGAGCACAACCTCAAGAACGTCACCGTGGCGTTTCCGCTCGGCTGTTTCATCGGGATCACCGGCGTTTCGGGCAGCGGGAAATCCACGCTCGTCAACGACATTCTCTACCGCGCGCTGGCCAAGGAGATCTACGGATCCCACGAGGCCCCCGGCGAGCACGATTCGATCGTTGGCCTGGAGCACATCGATAAAGTCATCGAGATCGATCAATCGCCGATCGGCCGCACCCCGCGCTCCAACCCCGCCACCTACACCGGGGTCTTTACACCCATTCGCGAACTCTACGCCATGCTCCCGGAATCGCGCGAGCGCGGCTACAAAGCCGGGCGCTTCAGCTTCAACGTGAAGGGCGGGCGTTGCGAAGCCTGCCAGGGCGACGGCTTGAAGCGTATCGAAATGAATTTTCTCCCCGACGTCTACGTCACCTGCGACGTCTGCCACGGCCGCCGCTACAACAGCGAAACGCTGCAAGTGAAATACAAGGGACTCTCCATCGCGGACCTGCTCGAATGCACGGTGGAAGACGCTGTGCCCGTTCTTGAAAACATCCCGCAGATCAATCAAAAGCTGCGCACGCTGCATGACGTCGGCCTGGGCTACATTCACCTGGGCCAATCTTCGACCACGCTCTCGGGCGGTGAGGCGCAGCGCATCAAGCTCGCGCGTGAACTAAGCAAGCGCCAGACCGGCCGCACGGTTTACATTCTGGATGAGCCCACCACCGGTCTGCACTTTGAAGACGTCAAACGGCTGCTGGACGTCCTCCAGCGCCTGGTCGATCTGGGCAATACTGTCATTGTGATCGAACATCAGCTCGATGTGATCAAATCGGCCGACTGGATTGTCGACATGGGCCCGGAAGGCGGCGAGCGCGGCGGCAACGTGGTCGCCACAGGCACACCCGAGCAGATCCTGCGCTTCAAGAAAAGCCACACCGCTCATGCGCTCGAAAAGGCGCTGCACTCCGGCAAGGTCGCATGAGCAAGTACGGTTACGAGCCCTTGAGCTTCTTGGGCCTTAAGACCGTTTCGCTCCAGGCGCGCGGCGGCAAGGTCCGCCTCGAACATTTTGCCAAACCATATTCGGGCGGCGGCGTTTCCGCGCTGCTCGGTTCGCTTCCCCGTATCCTGGCTGCCGATTCTTTTCGCTCCGTCGTCGATGCTCTCGTAGCCGCGCGCGACGGCCAAAAGATGATCCTCTGGGGACTCGGCGGACACGTCATCAAGTGCGGGCTCGCTCCGATTCTGATCGATCTCATGCACCGTGGATATGCGACCGCGTTTGCATTGAACGGCGCGGCCGCCATCCACGATTTCGAGATCGCCCTCGCCGGACACACCAGCGAAGACGTGGAGGCCGTGCTTCCGGACGGCAGTTTCGGGGCGGCCGAGGAAACCGGTCGAGAACTTAACGCCGCGCTCGCTTGCGAGACCGGCTTTGGCGAATCGTTAGGAAAGCATCTGGAGAAAATCGCCGATCCGCGCTTCGCATCCTCCAGCCTGCTTTGCGAAACCTATCGCAACTCCACGCCGGTCACCGTCCACGTCGCCATCGGCACCGATACTCCGCACACGCACCCCACTGCCATGGGCGACGCGCTCGGCCGCGCCACGCATCACGACTTCCGCCTGCTATGCTCCCTGGTGAAAGAGATCCACGATGGCGGCGTCTACCTGAATGTCGGCTCCGCCGTCGTTCTGCCCGAAGTTTTTTTGAAAGCCGTCTCCGTGGTCCGCAATCTCGGCCATCCGCTCGCCAACTTCACCACCGTGAATTTCGATTTCCTCCAGCACTACCGCCCCAAGGTGAACGTCGTCGAGCGCCCGCACGCGCGCTCCGGCGGGCACGGCTACTCCATCACCGGTCATCATGAAATCATGATCCCGCTCCTCGCCGCGGCATTAATCGAGCGTTCCGCATGACGCCCATCGAGCCATCGAGCGAACCATCGGGCAACCCGCTCGATCTCTCGCCCAGCCCCGCGCCCCCGATCCCCGGCCCCCGATCCCCGTTCTTCGACTATTCGGATTTTTTCTTC
>JASIGB010000414.1:0-5989 GCA_030045355.1 Bryobacteraceae bacterium | reverse complement strand
CGAAGATTATCTTCCATGGTTTTGATGACGGTGTCCAAGCGGCCGCTCAGCACTTGTTTCGCCAAGCTTAAGGTATATCCTTTTGCCGTGTGAAATGGCACGTGGGAGGGGAGCGATAGCGCCAGCGGATCCACAACGGCATCTACCACCACAGGCCCGTCTTTGTGGGCCAGCGCTTCGGTGAGCGCGTCCTTGACGTCGCCCGGATCTTCCAGACGAATGCCTTTAGCGCCCATGGCCTCCGCGACGCGCGCGAAATTCGGATTTTTGAAGCTGGTGCCAAAAGGAACGAACCCCGCTTCCTGTTGCTCAATGTTGACGAAATCGAGCAGGGCATTGTTGAGGATGATCTGCACCACCGGCGTGTTGTGTTCCACTTGCGTCAGCAAATCACCGAGAGCCAGCATGGTGAATCCTCCGTCGCCACAGATCGCGATGGATTGCCGGCCCGGGTACGCCAGTTGAGCGCCGAATGCATTCGGCGCCGCATTGGCCATGGACGCCCAGGTGAAGGATCCGAAGATTCTTCGATCGTGCCCACCGCGCAGGTGCCGCGAGCCCCACATGCAGGCCGTTCCGGTATCGATGAAAAACATCGCATCCGGCGCGGCGAGATCGCTGAGCGTCGCCGCCAGAAATTCGGGACGGATGGGTTTAATACCCGGGCCCTTTTCGACGTAGTGGTGCAGGAGTCCATCGAATTCGTTGGTCTTTTCCAAGTATTTCTCTAGAAAACGGCGGTCCGTACGCTGCGCAATGGCGGCAAGCAGGACTCGCAGCGTATCTTTCACGTCGCCCAGCAACGGCAAATCGAGCGCCGTTCGCCGGCCGATGTGTTTCGCGTTGATATCGATTTGGACCTTCTTGACGCTCGCGCCGGGAAGAAACTCCGGGAACGGAAAATCAGTGCCCAGCAGCAGCACCAGGTCCGCGTCGTGCATCGCCTGGTAAGCGCCGCCGTACCCGAGCAGCCCGGTCATGCCGACGGCGAACGGATTATCGTGCTCCAGCCACTGCTTTCCGCGGAAAGAAAAGCCGACCGGGGCATTGAGGCGCGTGGCCAGCTCCACCACTTCATCGTGCGCGTGGCGGCAGCCCTCGCCGCCGAAGATGGTGATGTTCTTCGCCTCATCGATCATGGAGAGGAGCGTGCGGATGTCGGCATCGGCGGGACGGTAGACCGGCGGGGCCGGCAGCGGAACCAGACGCGATTTGAAGGACACATCGGACGACGCCACGTCGCCCGGCAGCGAAACTACCGTCGGACCTTTTTCCGAGACCGCCGTTTGAATCGCGCTGGCGATCACCGCCCGCGCCTGTTCAGGGTTGACGATGCGGCCAACATATAACGAAGCCACATCGAAAGCGCGATAGGGATTGAGTTCTTCGAGCGCCTCAGTGTCGATGAGGCTGGTCTCGACGTCGCCCGCGATCGCGATCACCGGAGCGCGCTCCTTCAGCGCGTCCATCAAACCGTTGAAGAGGTGCGCTGTACCAGGTCCGGCTGTGCCGCACACGGCCACGGGATTTTCAGTCAGATAGCTTTCGGCGACCGCGGCGAACACGCCGTATTCTTCGTGGCGGACATGGATGAATTCGATCTTGCCGTTGCGGCGAAGCGCGTCAATCACGGGGTTCAACGCATCGCCCACGATTCCATAACAGCGTTTCACGCCCGCGTTCGCGAGCATGTCCCAAAGCAGATCGGCTACGTTTGGCATAGTTCCTCTCGTTGCGATGTCAGTGCAACAAGGAACGCAATGCATTCGAACCGCCAGCAGCGGCCGGCCATCGCCGGCGATTTGTGTTGATGTAACGAGGGGCCGGACGAGTAGATTGGAGGTGACGCGTGTCCACCAGAGGACACGCTGCCGACTGACGAACACTTGCCAACGTGTGGTTGACAGAACCTTACTTAGCCGCGAAGGCCAACAGCACGTTGCCAGGAATGCCCGCCGTCACGCTGTACCCCGAACCGATGAACACCATGCCGCCGGCGATGGTCGGCCCGATGGAACCGATCGACCCTCCGTGCGCGGGAACCCGGTTCACGGTGGTGAAGTCGTGCGCCGTTTCGTAACTCCAAAGCTCGCGGCCATCGGACGTCGATAGCGCGTGGATCTTGCCATCGGTCCCTCCGATAAACACGGCGCCCGGGATCGCGCTGCTCGCGGCGGCGTAAGAAACGCGGCTCCCGGCCTCGGCCAGTCGCGTGCTCCAAAGCTTCTCGCCGGTCGCGATCTGCACGGCGACGATGGAGCCCGTGGTCAGCCCGACATAGAGATTCTGCTGATCGGCAGCGCCGCCCCAGATGAGGTTGGTATTCCGCGTTCCCGGCTTCTCGGCGATATCGGTCCTCCAAACCACCGCGCCTTTATGATCAGGATCCAGCGCGAAGATGATGCCGCTTTTATTCGGCGCGAGCAGCAGATCGCGGCCGTCGGCAAGCGTTTTCAGAATCGGCGACGCGCCGAAATCCCAATCCGGACCGGGATTGTCCGGGCAATTCTCGGTCTTCTTGGCGAAGCATCCGCCTAGCGTCGCGTCGTTCGCCTCGGCTTGGAAATGCCACTTGACCTTGCCGGTATCGAGATCCACGGCCACGATCGAATCCGAGGTGTCGGGCGCGGGCTCGGTGGCCGAGTCGCCCGTGCCGAAGTAAATGGTCCGGCGCTTGGCATCCACGGTCGGCGAATTCCACACCGCCACTCCGGACGGTGCATACAACTGCGTGCCGATGGAATTTTTCTTGGTCGCCTTGGGTTCGGAGATCGTGTAGGTCTTCCAGATTTGATCGCCGGTCGCGGCGTTCAATGCGACCACGCTGCCGCGAAACGTGCAGCAAGGATAATCGAGCGTCGACGCGGAGAAACCCTCGGATGTGGAAACCGGAACGAACAAGCGGCCTTGGTATAGCGTGGGGGCCGCAGTAATGCGCGCGCTGAAATGATCCTCGGCCTTCCTGGTCCACAGCAGCGTGCCGGACTCAGCGTCGAGCGCATAGACGTTCGCCTGCATATCGCCGACGTAGACGGCATAGCGCGGCGAATTGCCCGATCGCACGCGGCCGATGGTGACCGCGGTGCGCACCGCGGCTTTGGTTTGATACGACCAATACACGCAGCCGCTGTGCATGTCGAGCGAATACACGTAGCCGATGTCGGAGCCGACGAACACGCGCCCCGCCGCGACGGACGGCTGGCCGAACGCGGAAACGCCTAACGGAAATCCGAACGCCCACTTCAGTTTCAGCCCGGGCACTTGCGACGCGGTGATCCCGGCCGCCTTCGCCTCCTGAAATCGTGTGTTGTGCACATCCACGCCCCAGCCGTTCCACTCGGGGCTCTTCGCCGGATCGGGCAGCGCAGTCTCAGTGGTGCAATGGTTGGGCATCTGGTTCGCATCTCCCAGCGCCGCGCTTCCCAGGGGCCGTCCTCCCATATATTCCGCCAAGCGCCGTTTCTGCTCGTCCGTCAGATTGGCCGCTTCGGTCTTCATCACGCCCGTAGTGAGAGCGGCGTAGATGCGTTCGGGCGGCATCTGCCGGATCGCGGCCGGAGTCGGGGCGCGCTCCACCGACGCATTGCCGTGGCACTTCGTGCACTCGCGCTCGAACGCCGAGATGCCGAACTCGGTCCCCAACCTTTGCCGCTCCGAAGGAGCTTGCGCCATCGCCGGCACGGCGAGCAGCGCACCAAAAATGATAGTCTTCATCACCCGCATGAGAAATTCAGCCTGGATTTTCCGACCGCGATTGTATCGTACCCGCCTGCGATAGAATCACGGCACAGGAGATCGAATGTCACTGAAGACCTGGCTCGGCCTTGGGGCCACGCTCGCAATGGCCGGCTCGATGGCGGCACAGCAGCCGCAGGCGGCCGGACCGCCGCTGGCCTCTTGTGGCGCGCACGGCGATATCGAGGTGATTTGCGGAACGCGCTCGCCCGAAGATCTCGAAGTCACGCCGGACGGCAAGTATCTGATCGCGACCCAATTCGTCAACCAGGGCCGCAACGCGACAACTGGCTTCGGGATGGGCTTGCTCGATCTGAAGACGAAAACCTTCAGCAAAATGGCAATGACGGACGCGCCGGACAAAGCCTGGGGCGATCCCGCTTGTCCCGGACCCATCGGCGACGCGCTGGTCTCGCACGGCGAATCGCTCGCCAAACGCAAGGACGGCAAATGGGCGCTGTACGTGGTGAATCACGGCAAGCGGCAATCCATCGAGATGTACGAATTGAAGCTGGCCGCGGGTGGCTGGGCGCTCGAGTGGCACGGTTGCGAAGTCGCCGAACACGACTACAATGACGTTGCGATCCTCCCCGATGGCGGCTTTGCCGGAACCTTTCCGACGGCGCTCAACTCCGGCGGCAGTGGCGGGCCGTTCGCGGGGGCAGTCACCGGTTACGTGGTGCAATGGACGCCGGGCAAGGGCGAAGCGGAATTGCCGGCCACGCGCATCCGCTATCCCAACGGAGTGGTGGCGAGCGCGGACGGCCGCTACCTTTACATCAACGAATTCGCGGGAAAGCAGGTGTTTAAGTACGATCTGCGCGAGAGCAAGATTATCGGCTCCGTGAAGGTGGATTTCCTGCCCGACAATCTCACCTGGACGAAAGAGCGCAAACTGCTGGCTGCCGGCGTGAAGGGGGCGCGCGGCGATTGTCCGGAAGGCAGCGGACGGCCGTGCATCCAAGGCTTCGGCGTGGCGGAGATCGACCCGGCGAAGATGCAAGCGAGGCCGATTTTCGATTCGGCCGATCACGAGCCGTTGATCGCCGGCGTGTCGTCGGCGCTGCGCGTGGGTGATTCGATTTATCTCGGCGCGTTCCTGGGAGACCGCGTGGTGAAAATTCCATATCCCAACGGTGGCGCTCGCTCCGAACGCTAATTAAAATGGTACCGGCCACATAATCCAATGATCAAACCACTATTTGCGACTACGGCTGCCGCGATCGCCACTTTTGTGGCCGGCGGGCTGCTCTTCGCACAGAAGGATCAGTTCCCTTGGGACGACTTTCACGTGGAAGACGGCGTCACCACGATTCACGTGCAGGGCAACGTTTACATGATTCACGGACTGGGCGCCAACGTCGCGGTGCAGACCGGCGATTGGGGCGTGCTGGTGGTGAACACCGGCCCGGAACAGAACTCGGCCCGGCTCATCGCCGCCATCCGCAAGCTGTCGAACGGGCCTTTGCAATATATTTTGAACACTTCCATGGATGCCGATGAGACCGGCGGCAACGACGCACTGCGCAAGATCGGCGTCACCATCACGGGCGCCAACGTCACCGGCGACATCGCCGACGCCGCGCAGGGCGCCCAAATCATCGCGCATGAAAATGTTTTGAACCGCATGAGCGCCCCCACCGGCCAGAAAGCCTCCGTCCCCTTCGGCGACTGGCCCACCGACACCTACGTTTCGGGCCAGAAGGAAGTGTTCTTCAACGAAGAACCGGTGATCGCGCGCTGGCAGCCCACCGCGCACACCGACGGCGACAGCCTGGTGATCTTTCGCCGCTCCGACGTCGTGGTCACCGGCGACATTTTCAATACCGAAAGCTATCCATTTATTGATGTGGACCACGGCGGCAACGTGCAGGGCGAGATCGAGGCCCTCAACAACATCATCGATATCGCGGTTCCCAAGCATGAAGAAGAAGGCGGCACCTACATCATTCCGGGCCACGGCCGCATCTGCGACGAATTCGACGTCGTCGAGTATCGCGACATGGTCACCATCGTGCGCGATCGTGTGCAGAACGCCATTAAGAAGGGCATGACGCTCGAGCAGATCAAGGCCGCGGGCTTCACCAAGGATTACGACCCCCGCTGGAGCGCACGCGAAGGTCCCGGCACCGCCGAGAATTTCGTCACGTCCGTTTACCGGAGTCTGGCGCCGACGGCGTCCGGGAGCAAATGAGGTAACAAGCCATGAAGCATAGCCCTTTATTCATCGTCTTAACCGGAGCGCTGGCGTTCG
>JASIGB010000413.1:0-5812 GCA_030045355.1 Bryobacteraceae bacterium | reverse complement strand
GCCCGCGCTCGAAGCGATTCGCAACGGACGCATTCAAACGGGCGATGTGGTGGTGCTCCGCGGCGATGGCGTGAAAGGCGGGCCCGGCATGGGCGGAGCCGCGAACATGGCCGTGTTTGCGCTGGATGGCGTCGGCCTGGCGCTGCAGGTGGCGGTCGTCACCGACGGCCAGATGTCGGGGTTGGCGAACAAGGGGTTGGTGGTGGCGGAAGTAGAGCCGGAAGGGGGAGTGGCGGGGCCGCTCAGCGTGATCCAGGATGGCGATATCGTGTCCATCGATGTGGCCGAGCGGCGAATGAATCTCGAGGTTCCTGAAGCTGAACTTCAGGCGCGGCTGGCGCACGTGCATCCGATCGCGAAGCCCGCGCGCGGCTGGTTGTCGATTTACCGGCGCAACGCGCTGCCGCTCGACGAGGGCGCCGCGCTGGTCGATCGACAGCCGCTACGAGAGAGCTGAGCAAGGCCCTGTAGTTGTTTAGCCGCCGGGCTTGAGCAATACAAAGACCTGTCGAACGCAGCTTTTGTCCTTGAGCGTTAACCGCCGTGGCCCGGCGAGCAACTGATTCGTCTTCGGATATCCGGCCGCAAAAACCGAGAGCTGGTAGTTCCCGTTCGGCAAACCGTCGAACAAAAATCTGCCGTTGCTGTCCGATTCGGCATAGCGCGTGAGATGATCCGCCTGCAGTTGAAGAATGATCCCGCTAACCGGCGATCCGATCGCCGTGGGTTCATGCAGCGGATCGATGGCCAACTGGCTCTTCCGGTCGCTGGTGGCGAATCCCTCGATGCGGGACGAAGCATCGGGCTGATTCTTGTAAAAGAAAAGATAGCCGAGGTCCTCGCCGGCTTCCGAGAGGCGCTTGGTCCTCATGCAAGTGCTGGTGAAGGAATAGTCGGCGCCTTCTTCGTTGTTCGCAAAGACAAGGTACGTTTCGCCGAGTTGGAAGTCGAAGCCGCAATCGCCGCTTGCAGTCCAAACGTCGAGGGCTGCGGGCGGAGTTTTGTCGTCGTCGCGCTTGGCATCGTCATCGTCTCCTTGCTTGTAGAGCACTTTCACTTGGAAATGGACTCGCATGCCTCGATCGAGCGAAGAATCCAACAGCGCGCTGACCTGCTGAATGCTGTCCGCCGATTGCACCAGCCGCTTCTGCACATCGTCCACTTGCGGAAACGTCGCTAAATACGCGTCTTTCACCTGACGCAGCGCGTCAGCCGACGGATGTTCGTGGGCACGCACGAAGGCATCGTTCAGAACTTTCATGCCCGGCTGGTTCGCTCCGTACCAGCGGCTCATAAAGAGAGGCTGAATCGATTGAACCGTGCCGACGAAAACCAGATCGCTGACTCGTACTTCTTTGCAGGCACCGAACGATGCTTCGCACTGGCAAGCACCGGCTGGCCAGCAACCCACCGATACAAGGCCGATCAGCAAAACTTCACGCAGCATCCCACTTCCAAGTCTAGAACTTCACTCCCAACTCGACCCATGCCCGGCGCGGCGGACCAGGAGAAAAGAACGTGGAACTGAGCGAAGGAACCTCTCCGGCATAGGGTCCGGTGGCGAAGGCCGGGAACGGCAAGGACTGAAACGCGCCCTGCGCCGTCAGTACCGTGTTCGAGAGCCAAGCCGCCGTGTAGTATTCGTGATTTAACAGGTTGTCGATCTGGAGCGCCAAATACAAGTGGCGGTTGATATCGTAGTGCGCGCGGAAATTCGTGATCCCATAGCCGGGCGAAACACCGGGGCCGAGATAGTAGACCCCGTCGGCCGTGTAGGCGTTATTCTCATTGCCGCGAGCGTAAGAACTTGAGTTCACGACTTCGTTGACCTCAAACAAAAGTTTTCGCGTCGCCTGATAGAGCAAGTATCCTTTCCCGGTCTGCTTGGGAATGAGGGGAATTCGATTCCCTGGGTGAACGGTGATCGTGCCTGAAAGTCCCGGATATCCCTCCAATGCGAGATTGTTCGTGTTGTTGGAAGAGCCGTCCAGAGTCTCGACGCTCTGATAAGTCGCCGAAAGAAATGTCCAATCCAAGCCCCAGGTCACCGGCCCGATGCGTCCATCCAGGTTCGCGTCGAATCCTTCGCGCAATGTCTTGGCGAAATTCTGGAAATATCCCGTGCCGAGGATCGGCGCCGCGACGAACAGAATGTCATTGTGATTTTCGTCGCGAAACGCGCCCACGTTCCAGCTCACGTTGTGGAATCCCGGGATCTCCGGCTTGCCGCGCACCCCAGCTTCCCAAGTATCGGTGACCACTTGTTGCAGCGGCGGATCGGCGGATAGCGCATTGGGCAAACTGCATGGCGCGGTCGGGGAGGCGCAGCCAAGCTCAATCGACGTCGGCGCGCGGCCTCCTTGCGCGAATCTCGCATAGGCGTTCACGCTGGGAATCGGACTCCAGGTGATTCCAACCGCCGGGTTGAAGCGTTGAAATATATAGTCGCCGGTCAGCGAATTCGGCCCAGTCGCCGGATTGATCAGATCGAGATTGTTGACCGTGTCGCGGTTGTAGCGCCCCGAAACGGTCACGTTCACCGTCTTCCAGAGCGTAAGCGTGTCGGCAAAGTAAAGGCTCCAGTTGGGCGTGTGTCCGCTCAAACCCACCGCCGATCCCGTATCCCAGGACGGAACCCCGACGAGGGCCCAGTTCGGAAGAGTATAGCCGTAATCCGTGGTTTGCGTGTACGTGACGTTGTTCCAATCGCCCAAGGCTCCGGCGGCGAATTGGTTGCGCCCAAGGCCTGGATTGGTGACCCAGGTGAATTGCCCCGAGAACCCGTAATCGTTCTGCACTTCCTTCGAATAGACAATCACGCCGTCACAGGTGCCGTCCGGATTGCCCCCCGGCGTCAGTGCCTCCGCAATGCAGGCCCAATAGGGAAAGGGTGTATTGGTGATGTTGGCGCCGCTCGCCGGAAAGCCGGTGTAACCAGCTGCGGCGAGGACCTCCTGCTCCGCCGGAGTCGGCTGATAGATGTCATTGCCCACCACGTCGCCGTTAAAGTTCGGGTTGACCGTTTCCGTGCGGATGTTGCGGAACCAGGCGTTGCCGGTGAACGTGAGATTGTCGCTGAAGGAGTGCCGCGCGATGAAATTGAACAAAGGAGCGCGATTGGCCGTGACGTCGCCCACCGAATAGCCGCTGGTGTAATTGGTCTCCAGTAACCGGAAGTCTTGAACGCCGTTGCCGAGCAGCGTGTTGTAGGCGTATGACATGGTGAGCGCCAGATCGGTTTTTGTCGTGCGCCAGCCGATCCGTCCGAATCCCTGGCGTACATCGGAGGGCGAAGCATAACGCCAGCCCGATTCATGGAAGCCGAGTCCGGAGAAAAACCAGTTGAAGCCGGTGGCTTTGCCGCCGCCATACTCGCCTTCCACCTCCTTACGGCCGCTGGATCCGTATAACACATGGCCCGCCCATCCGGGATTCGTGAGCCCGCTCTTGGTGGTGACTGAGATCGCTCCTCCGAGGGTGTTCAGTCCATATAGCGGATCGGATCCAGGAATCAGGGCCATTTCCGAGACAGAGTCCTTGGGAATCAAATCCCAGCTCACCACGTCGCCGAACGGCTGATTCTGCCGCACACCGTCGACATACACCGAGATGCCTTCCGGCGTTCCGAGCAGAGGCGATGCCGTGTAGCCGCGGAAATTCACATCGGGTTGGAACGGGTTCTCCGCCATTTCATTGATGAAAACGCCGTTCAGCTCCCGATTCAAGAAATCACCTAGATCGAGCGCGCCGCTGTTTTCGATGTCTGCCGCGCTGGCCGTCTGGACGGGCGCCGCGATCTGGTCAATGTTGAGATCCGTGCCTGCTAGTGGGGTTTCGGAAACCACATCCACCCTCGCCGACTGAGCCCCGATCTCCATGGACACGACGCGAGTAATCGGCGCGCTGGACTGAACATGGATCGTGATCGTTTGTGTTGTGAACCCTGACTTAGAAATCTGCAGCCGATAGCGGCCGAACGGCAGGTTTTCGAGCACAGCCGTTCCCTGCTGGTCCGTTTTGAAGTCACGCGCCATACCCGCGCCGAGGCTTTCCAGTCTCCCCGAAGCCTCGATCGGGGCGCCGGTGGGGTCGTTGACCTGCACGCGAAGTTCGCCGCTGGGAGGCTGGGCATTGAGAAGGCAGGCGAAAACGAGAAGCGCGCAGCCACGGTAGAAGTTAATTTGCGCGAGCATCGCTTCCCAGGGGCCGATCGGTATGGAAATATTTCTTGTAGGCTTCGATCCAGTTGCCCGCGATCTCGCGCTGCGCCGTCGCCAAATCGAGCTTTCCGTCGCAGACCAGCCCGCGCAGATGATCCTCCAGCATGTCCTTCACACGCGCGTTCCAAATTGTCGCCGAATTGGACTGCGGCCATAGATTCCGAATGTCATCCGCGCCTCCCAGAGCAGGCGTGATCAGGTAATCCACTTCGTAGGCTTCGGGCTCGGCGGACGCGATCCCGTATTCGGCGAACACACGTTTTCGAAGCGCGGCCGGGACGGGCTTGTTGTTGGCGCCGGGTTCCATGCAAATCTTGCTTTGGTCGAGCAGGACTGTGGCCCCGGGAGTGAGACTGGGATTCGGGACGCTAACGGCCACGAATCCCACTGCGCGGCGCTGCAGCCAGCCTCGAGCGCCCGCCCCGGCGACTGCGAGCCCCAGCAACACCGCGGCGGCAGCCCAGCCCCAAGGCCGGTAAATCGGGGCCGGGCGAGCCCCCAGCTCGGCAATCCGAGCCTTCAGCAGCGCTCGCGGCCCTTCGTGCGAAAGAATTTGAGGCTCGATGCTCTCGCGCTCGAAACGGAGAAAATCCGCGGCGGCGCGTTGTAGCTCCTGCTGGCGGTCCCGGCACTCCGGACAAGCCGCAAGGTGCGCCTCCACTCGCGCGGCGGCGCGAGGCGCGAGCTCGCCATCGATCGCCAGCAGTAGGTCTTGATCGGAAAGATGAGATTCGTCAGGCAGCATATTGGCGCCCCTTCAGCGCTGAACGGCGCGCGCGATTTGCGCCAGCGACCGCTCCAGATAACAACAGACAGAACCCAGCGAGATATGGAGAATCGCCGCGATCTCGCGATAGCGCAGCCCCTCGGCGCGCAGATACAAGCACCAGCGGCTTTGTTCAGGTAAGGCGCGCACCACCGACCTGAGCCGCCGTTGCGTTTGATAAAACGCGAGCAGATCTTCCGGGTTGGGCGCGGAATCGATAGCCGCCGGGGCCCCGTCCGCCAGTGGCGCGGCACTCTGGAGATCCTTCCTGGAACGCTGGCGTTTCTTAAGCGCCAGGTTGTGAGCCGTCCGGAACACCCACCCGCGCACATTGGGGTGGGACTTCCCGCGCCGCAGATGCTGAAACAAGGCCAGAAAAGTTTCCTGGACCACGTCCTCGGAGTCGTGCGAGCTCAAAGGAAAACCCGATAAATATCGCAGCAGAGGAACTCTCAATTCGTCGAACAGACCGGAGACCTCATCCTCGAATCGCGCGGAGCTCTCGCAGGCTTCCGCCACGGATCCGGCAAATGCGACATTCGATTCCGGCATCGGCCTCTAACTGGATATTCTGCGAGAGGCCGTTTTGTTCAGACTTTTTTCAGGATTTCTTCAACACGGAGGTCAGTGCGCGGCGGCCGTGGTCCAGGAAGGCGCATCGCTTGCGGGGAAGGACTCCTCGCCGGCCTCGTCCACTTCGTCTTCCGGCTCTTCTTCTGGTTCCTTGGAGTCGGGAGTTCGGCCCTTTTCAGGTTTCTCGCTCTTTCCGCCCATATACATACGATGACCCCATGCGGCAAAAGTTTCGCCCGGTCACTTGTATCGC
>JASIGB010000412.1:0-3173 GCA_030045355.1 Bryobacteraceae bacterium | reverse complement strand
TACGCGGCTGGGCTCCTCAGCCTGGCCTGGATTCCAGCTTGGTTGCTCACCGCGCGCTCCATTCCTCCAGCCGCCGAGCCCGAGAGCCGCGAGACCCCTAGTGCAAGCGGCGGTCACTCGTTTCATCTCCTGCGCGATCCCAAGCTCTGGGCGCTGATGATCGCCAACATGCTCGGCATGACGGTGTACAGCTTGTGGGCCAACTGGGCACCCACATTCCTGATCCGGGTGCATCACCTGACGCCGCCTGAGGCTTCGCACTACACCTGGATCGTGCCGATGGCGGGTTATCTCGGCGGGCTGCTTGGGGGCGCCATCTCCTGGCTGCTGGTACGTGCCGGCCGAAGCCCAGTGGCCGCCCGCAAGCGCGCGTCGTTGGTGTCCACGGCGCTCGCGCTGGTCACCTTTGGGGTGCCCCTACTGAGGGGCCCGGCGCTCGCCACCGCGGGAATGTCGTTGAGTTTCTTCGCGATTTGCGCCTGGAGCGTTAATCATTACACGCTGCCGATCGATATTTATGGGGCATCGAAAGCGGCATTTGGAGGCGCTTCGCTCGTATTCGCCTATGGCGTCATGCAGTCCTCGATTTCGCGGCCCCTTGCGTCCGTAATCGAACACTACGGATTTACGCAGGTTTGCTTTACATTTGCCTTCTTGCCTATCGCCGGTTACCTGCTGGTTCACCTGCTGATCGCCGATACCGCAGATTCCACGGGATTTTCCCAGTCACAGCTCGCCCAAAGTGTTACTGGTACTGTCTAGACATCCAGTACGTTGTCCGGTAAGCAAAAGCCATCTAAGGTGTTAAGGAAGGTAACCTGCGGTGGCTTTACCTAATCTAACGATCAGGTGCTGGAGATACGGCCTTTCATCCTGCTCCGGAAGGATTAAATAGAAGTATGAAAGTTCAGTGCCCCTATCGCTGCGACTATTGCCTGAATCTAAAGGGCGAAACCAATCACTGGTGGCTGCGGCCTCAGGACGCCGAACAATTCCGCCTGCTGCGCTGGGACCAACAGTTCGCCGACGCGGAAGGCTACGAGCACATCTGCTCGGAATCCTGCGCCTCGAAGGCTCTTTCGAAATGGCTCGCCCAGGCCAACGGGAACGTGGTGCAACCCACGGCGAAGGAGCTGTCGCGCGTCAAATCCGCTGGTGTCATTCAATAAAGATCGATTCAGTAAGGATCGATTCAATAGGTTTTCAAATAGGTCAGTTCTTTCTTCGCCGCCGCAACGGTCCAGCTGTGCCACGGCGGCGAATGCAGCGTGATTTTTTCATAGCAGGCCGCCGCCTCCCGATAGCGTTTCTTGCTTTCTACATACTGCGCGTAATAAAACCACGCCGTGGGCAAAGAAGGATGCGCCTTGATAACCGCGGTGGCCGAACCCTCCGTTTCCGGCAGATCGAGTCGCGAGAACAGGTGCAGCAGCGAGACGTCGGGCGTGGTTTCAAGCTCGGGAAATTTGTCTAAAGCCTCAAGCACCCGGCCGCGCGCGATCAGTTCATCGCTTTCGGCGACCGCAAGTCCGGCGACGTCTTCAAAAAACGCGAGTGCCACCGGCGACCGTGCGATGTTGCCGTCTTCGGCCTCTTTGAAATTGGTCGCAGCTACGAGCGCGAGGCGCTTTGCAGGAATTCGCACGATCAGGATCGCACGGGTGTGGCACCACAGGATGCGTTCGCCCGCGTAATCCTGGCTCAGCCATCCGAGCGTTCCGTGCGCATGCATGGCAAATGGGATGGCGCGCGGGATCGCGCCCTTAGTGCCCAAGGCACGGAAAAACTCGGGATTTTCCAGCACCTCTTCGCCCGGTGTTCCATCGGCCCGATTTTCAAGCACCTGGCGAATCGTCGCGCCGGAAGGTTCTGGCGCAGGCGTGTCGAGCCGCTTCTGCGGGATGCGCTCCGCGATTACCGGCTCCTCACAAGCCGACTCAGTGATTTTTCCGCGCCGCCAAATTACACGCCCCGACTGAATGACCACGACCCCAATTTCCGGGCTCTGGAGATCGCGATTGAACGGTTCGAAATGTGCCTGCGCCCCCAGTCCCCCACTCGCCAATCCCAGTGCGAGCAACGCGGTAAACCACAACCTCATTTCTTGTATCCAATCTTCCGCAGGAAACCATGTCTCCATTCGACGTCGGGGGCCGTTTCCACGCCCTTGGGCGAGGAGCCGTCGATCACACCCAGCACTCCCCTGCCCTGCGCGGTTTCGGCCACGATCACTTCCACCGGATTGGCCGTCGCGCAATGAATCGTGCAGACTTCCGGCGTTTCCAGAATCCGATTCTTGATGTTGATCGGAAACCCGCCGCGCAGCGCCACCACGAACATGTGTCCCGCGCCCACCGCCGTGGCATTGCGCGTCGCGATGGCCTTCAACTCTTCGTCATTGCCGTCCACGCGCGTCAGGCACGCGCCCGACGCCTCATTGAACGCGATGCCGAACTTCATCTGCGGAACCGTGCTGACAATCGCCTCGTAAATATCCTCGACGGTTTTGATGAAATGGCTGTGCCCGACGATGATGTTGCCTTCCGACGGAATTTCCAGCCGAACGGTGTGCAGGTCCATGTCAACCATTAACCCATATGCGAATGGCCAAAAGCCAATAGCCCAAAGCGACGTGTGTGTTATGATGAAGACTCCGGGGATCGTCGCGAAAGCCTCTCATTTTATTGCACTTATGTCATACTCCGCGCAGAGTATCGCACGCCTGATCGATCACACGCTGCTCAGAGCCGACGCCGCGCACCCCGACATCGTCCAGCTCTGCCAGCAGGCGCGCCAAAACAATTTCGCCAGCGTTTGTGTGAACTCGTATTGGGTGCCGCTGGCGGTTTCCGAGCTCTTGGGATCGAACGTGAAAGTGTGCAGCGTGGCCGGGTTCCCGCTGGGCGCTTCGTCCACGGAAGCGAAAGCCGCCGAGACCGAGGATGCCCTCCGCGCGGGCGCGCAAGAGATCGACATGGTGCAGAACATCGGCCTGCTGCGGTCCGGCGACGAAGAGGGAGTGCAGGAGGAGATTGCGCTGCTGGCCGCGGTCTGCCATCGGGCAGGCGCCATCCTCAAGGTGATCCTCGAAAACTCGCTGCTCACGGACGATCAAAAAGTCACTGCCTGTACGCTCGCCCAGGATGCCGGCGCGGACTTCGTGAAAACCTCTA
>JASIGB010000411.1:0-3171 GCA_030045355.1 Bryobacteraceae bacterium | reverse complement strand
CTCCCAGGGTGAAGACGAGCACTCGCCAGTCGACGGCGCTCTCGGCGGCTTGCGGAAGCCCGGCCGGCACGACTTTCGGGAGAATCCACGCGCCCCAGTAAGCCAGCAGCAGTCCAAGCAGGCCGGCTATCACGGCCAACACCACGCTTTCGGTCAACAGCTGGCGGACCAGCCGCGCGGGCTTGGCGCCCAGCGCCCGGCGAACGGCAATCTCCTTCTCCCGGCCGCCGGCGCGAGCCAGGAGTAAATGTGCCACATTCACGCAAGCGATCAGCAAAACGGCGACAACGGCAGCCGTCAACATCCAGAGTGTGGGACGAATGTCGCGCACTAACTGCTCGCGGAGCGGCTCGAGATCCACGCTATAGCCCCCGTTGGTTTCCGGGTATTCTCTCGCCAAGCCAGCGGCGATGATGCGCAATTCACCCTCGGCTCGCTCCCGAGAGATGCCCGGGGCGAGGTGCCCCAGGACGAGCATGTTCGGAAGGCGCGCATCGCGTTGGTCCGGCTGCAACTCACCCGGCTCTGGAGTGAAAGGAATCCACAATTCGGACTGGCTGTTGGGAAGACGAAACGTGGCGGGCGCAACTCCTACGATGCTGAAGGGGCCGCGGTCCAGCACAACCGTCTGGCCGAGGACATCCTTGCTCTTAGAGAAGCGGCGCTCCCACAGACCCGCGCTCAGGATGGCGACATGGTTTTTCCCCGCCTGATCCTCGTTAGGCGCGAAGCTTCGTCCCAAGACAGGCTGCATGCCGAGAAGTTCGAAAATGACCGGCGACACCTGGGCGATTTCGATGCGTTCGGGCGATTCCCCGCCCATCAGAGCGGCCGACTGCGAGCGAATCGCCCCCATCTGATCGAGGACCTGATTTCGGGACTGAAAGTCGCGCAGGTCCAACGGGGATAAGTATTCCTGTCGCATGCCTTTGGAGAGCTTGTTCTCCCAAACAAATAGCAAGCGATCGGCATTGGGGTAAGGGAGCGCACGAATGAGGATTGCGTTGGTGACGCTGAAAATCGCGGCATTGGCCCCGATGCCGAGCCCGAGCACGGCAATCGCCACTAGGGTTGAACCGGGATTATGGGAGAATGTGCGGAGGGAATAGCGGAAGTCCTGCCAAAGCGCGCTCATTGCAAAACAGCATTGTACCCCCCGAGGGCGCCATGGTGTGGCCTAGCTTTGCCTGAAAAACCGCGAACTACAGGGCTGCAAACTACAAACCGCAGCCGGGTGTGGTGTCCCCGACTGCGGCACTAAGTTGGTCTGGAGAACTAAACTCCCCAAATCATCTGGCCGGCTTTAACGTTCGTCTTGGTCCTCATGGTATTTCTCCTTTTTAGCTTGATTTCGAAATCTTGCTACTTACTTACGTCCCCTAGAAATGCAACCTGCCTGCCACTCGTACCAGGACTTGCAAAGCCAGAGGGCTAGGAGCAGCTAAAACGCTGAAAACACAGGCGCACCTATCACGATGTCAGCCCGAAGGTTCCTACGCTACAATCGGGGCCTCGGGTGTTTGCCCTATCGAGTAAGATAGTCACCCTATCCGAGTGGATAGGGATTCACCTTAGCGGCCGTCCGCTTGGGAGGGCTCTCGGAATTCAGGGTAGCGGGGGCTTAAAATGCTGGGACCGGGAGGGAGGAGCAAGTCTTCCAACGGCGTAGGCGCGGCCGCACGCAGCGATGTCGCACGAGTGCTGCCTCATTGCACACAGCCACGGCGGACGCCCTGGGGATCCGGCTCCTTTCTCAACACCTGGGCGCGCGCGCCGGCAGCCATCGTCTTTTGAATAGCCGATCGCCGACCTTCTTCCCCTTGGCCCGCCATGTACGCTGCACTCCCGAGGATCACCCCCACAACCGTCGCATTCATCGTGAGCGTGGGCGATCCGAAATCCAGCAGCTTCACTGCGCCGTCTGGCGTTCCTTAACGTTCGCCGGCTTCAGAACCCGCTGAACATCTGCATCGCGATCTTCCGAGCTTCGTCGAACCGCATCGGGCCTTTCGGCGATTCGCCTTCGTCGACGCCGTCAAGCTCGGAAACGACGGACCCACGATCGTGTGGACTAGGGGCGGATTCGATTATTGGGCTGGCGAAATCGAATTCACTGCGATCGTATGGTCGTGCATTTCTCCGCTGACCACAACGTAAAGCGGAGCCTTTGGATGCCCTTGCCGGACTAGTTCCGCCGCCTTCGCATTCCCGGCCGAGTCCAGAGGGACGCTCACATCATCGGATCGTACGATCGCGAAAACCAGGGTCCTTGCCTTGGGCGCACAATACCGGACTTCCATGCTGACGTCCTGAACCGTCGGCGAGTCTGACACGTTGTGGTTGCTCGCCAGCGCCTGGTAGCATTTGGCATCCACCAGATTACCCGGCCAAGTTCCAGCGAAACCGAGTCCCGACGCCAGGCAAAAAAGAGAAAGAATCCTGATTGCCGGGCCTTTCAGATTTTGGACTTTCATGTACCACTCCTATCCGGCTGCTTGGACGAAGCGGCAAGGTGAAATGCTTCCAAACGATGGCAGCATTGGTGGGCCGGGCCGTTCCGCGGTTACTTCCTCGCAAAAACCGCGATGTATTGGCTCTTCGGCACCAAATCCCGTGTGGACACCAGCCGGAATCCGCTCCCTTCCACCTCTTTGATCAAATCGTCCTGATCCAGCCGGATATGCCGCAGCGCGAAATCGGGATCGGGGTTGTTCATCGCCCCCCGCCGCTTGAAATACTCCACGATCACCAGCTTTCCGTCCGACAACAAACTGTCGTGAATATGCTCCAGCATCGCCTCCGGATAATCGAAGTGATGGTACACATCGAGCACTAGCACCCCCTCCAGCGTATCGGCGGGCAGGTTGGGATCGTGATCGGTGCCCAGGATGAACTGCACGTTATTCAGCCGGTAGAGCCGCACTTTCATTTTGGCGTTGTCCAGAAAATCGCTCTGAATATCTTCGCCGATCACGTGGCCGCTATCGCCCACCGCGTGGCTCAGGTACGGGAGCATGAAACCGGTGCCGGTGCCGACGTCGGCCACCGACGCGCCCGGCTTCAGATCCAGCGCGTCCACGATGTCGCGGGGCTTCTGCCGCTCGGCGCGCGCCGGGTCGTTAAGCGTTTTGGCGACATTGGCGCGTCCTTCAGCGGTCTTATAGCCTTCGT
>JASIGB010000410.1:0-2558 GCA_030045355.1 Bryobacteraceae bacterium | reverse complement strand
CGGCGCCGGTGGTTTCTGGCATGAACGATCCTCCTGACTCAAGAAGTTGAACACGACTTAGTAATCAAAGTTCGTGGCTAATCGAAGTTTGTGGTTCCTTGAAAGCGGTGCAGCGCCTGCTGGAACATCCAGCGAATGACGCGGGCATCGTTGTAGCAAAATGCGAGAATATGATTCAGTGTGGAAAAACAATGCGGCTGGCATTGTTCCTTCATGGGAGCGAGTTGTTTGCGGTCGAACTTATGATTTTCGATCGCTCCCCAATCGTAAGTCGCACTATACATGGGAAAGCAGGGCGCGAGTGTGCCATCGGTGCGGACGATCAATGAGTTGTATCCGGCGCGACAATTCCACTCCTGCATCTTCCCGCGCATAAAGAGACGCATCTCGTTCAGGCGGCTGGCTGAGTTAACCATCTTATAGCCGGACTTCTTTTTTTCGATGAGCCAGTCGACGAGTTCATCCACTTTCCCCCAATCTTCGCGCTCGATGAACGTGGGATTGTCCGAGCCATGTTTGAAGTGCGGCTGGTCGAGCATGGGCGACTCATTAATGTGATAGTCGGTCGCGATGCCGTTTTCACGCGCGATCTCCGTGAGCCGCCTTACGTCTTCCAAGTTATTCTTGCAGATATTGATATTAAAGAAAACGCTGTAACCGTAAGCGTATTGCTTCTTGACTAAGTAATCGAAGTAACTCCGAACTGGGTTGAGCGCCTTCGGCAACCCAGGTTTTTCGTCCACGGCGTCGACGGCGAAGTTGAAAGTGGCCACTCCGGCATCGGCCAGCCAGTCAGTTACTTGGGGACGTAAAAGGCGCGCGTTGGTAGGGAGGTAAACCCAAAAGCCCTTCTTGGTTGCGTAATAACAGACCTTGTGGGCGAATTGCGGACGCAGCAGCGGCTCGCCGCCCATGAGCGCCAGAACGCCCGCGCCGCGGTCTCGCAGCCAGTCGATCGAGCGTTTCGCAATTTCTTCGGTCATGCCCTTCACACTATTGTCGAAAGCCCAGCAATAATGGCAGTCGAGATTACATTTCCACTCGGTGAAGAGGTAAGCAATGATGGGATGAAAGTCGCCCGGAAGAATACGGGATTTGAGCCACGGCACGGCCCATCCCCGCATGGCGTGAAGAATGTGCTCGCGTTTCCAGTGGCGCTTGACGGGAGCTGTGTCGAGGCCCTTGTCATGTAATAACTCGGGATGTTGGGGGAACACGGGATCGGGCAGCTTCACAGGGTTCTGCGCCGGAGCGACGGTGGTCCGCTGGTCGAATCGCGTCGTCAGCAAGTCGTGTAACGGCACATCGACGCGAAAGGAAGATGAATTACTCTCGTGTCCGGATTCTAGGTGAGTCATTTACGGATTGGATACGGTGAGGGGTTAGGCTGTTGCAAAATTCCTGCGGGATGTAACAGTGATAAAAGCGAGTAATTCAAGGATCTATTAGGTTTGCTATCGTGTGGTTACATTTGGAAGCTGCGAGAGATCCCAACCGCCGCCAACGGCTTTGACTAACTGGACGGAGGCGACCATTTGCTGCTCGCGAAAATTCACCACAGCCTGTTGGTCGTTTAACAAAGCAGTTTGCGCGACGATCACGTTGAGATACGGATCGAGACCGGCTTTGTAACGCACTTCGGCTTCGGCGAGATTTCGCCCGGCTGCATCGATGGCTTCGTTCTGCTGATCGATCACTTGCGCGAGGATTCGTAACGCAGCGAGATTATCTTCCACTTGTTGGAAGGCGGTCAGCACGGTTTGGCGGTAATTGGCGACGGTCTGATCGTAGTTCGCCCGATACTGCTGGATCGTGGCGCGACGCAATCCGGCATCGAAGATGGTTTCCGCGAGACCAGGGCCGACGGACCAGATGCGGCTGGGCCAGGCAAGCCATTTCGCAATGGCGACGCTTTCGAAGCCAACATCGCCGCTTAGCGTGATGTTGGGATAGTAAGCCGTCTTGGCGATGCCGATCTGGGCGTTGGCTTGGGCCACCAAACGTTCGGCGGCGGCGATGTCGGGGCGGCGCTCGAGCAATTGCGAGGGAAGGCCGAGGGGGATCGCGGGTGGATTAGCGCGGACTACGCGCGCGGGAATCGAAAAGGTCGAAGCGGGATCGCCGGCCAGCACCGCGATGGCGTGTTCATACTGGGCGCGAAGAACACCGACGTTAGTATCTTGCGCCTGCGTGGCTTTCCATTGCGATTCGGCCTGCGCGACAGCTTCGTCGGAATCCAAACCGGCGCGATAGAGATCGCGCGTGAGAGCGAGCGTTTCCGTGTAAGCGGCCACTGTGGAGTCGAGGACCTGCTTCAGTGCATCCTGCGCGCGAAGTTCGTAATAATCGGTCGCGAGGTCGGACTGCGCCGAAAGGCGAACGTTTTCGAGATCGGCCGCGGCGGATTGTGCGGCAAAGGTGTTCGATTCGACGGTCTTGCGAACGCGGCCCCAGAGATCGGGCTCCCAGGATGCTTCGAGCGGCAACGTATACAGGTTGTAGTTGACGCCGACGCTTTGTCCGAACGCATTCGAGATGCGACTATTTGAGATGCCGGG
>JASIGB010000409.1:0-2927 GCA_030045355.1 Bryobacteraceae bacterium | reverse complement strand
ATGGGAGGAGGAGCGGATTTGGGCGGCATGCTCGGAGGCATCGGTTTGTCGGGAATCGGGCCGTAACCACCCCTCCAGTCAACCAAAGACGAAGAGTTCTGATCATGAAGAGATTGCAAAGATTATTGACAATCAGTGTGTGCCTCGCCGGCTTGGCACTGCCCGTGTTGCTACTGGCGCAATCTGGGTCTGCCAGTTTGCACGGAACGATCACCGATCCCTCGGGCGCCTTGGTCCCAAAGGCATTGGTCCAGTTGCGCGGCCCTGGAGGCGAGCACCGGGCTACGACGGACGATTCCGGCAAATACGCCTTTGCAGCATTACCGGCGGGAAAATACGACGCGCGCGTCATCGCGAAAGGTTTCACCGTCGGCGAACGCCGGGATCTCGAAATCAGCGGTCCGGCCGTATTCGATTTCCAGCTCACCATTGAGGCCGAATCCCAGGTCGTGAACGTTGATGAAGAAGCGAACCGGGTTACGGTCAGCACGGACCCGAGCTCGAATGGCGGCCAACTGGTTCTGAGGCAGAACGAGCTGCAGGCGTTATCGGACGATCCCGACGAACTTGCGCAACAGTTGCAGGCGATGGCGGGGCCCGGAGCGGGTCCCGAAGGCGGGCAGATTTATATCGACGGTTTCACCGGCAACAACCTTCCTCCAAAATCGCAGATTCGGGAAGTACGCATCAATTCGAATCCGTTCTCGCCCGAATACGACAGGCCCGGTTTTGGGCGCATCGAGATCTTCACGAAGCCGGGCACGAACGATTTTCACGGACAGGCCTTTTTCCAATTTAACGATCAATACCTGAACACTCGCAGTCCTCTTTATACGCAGTCGTCGTCGCTTCCGCCCTATAAGAACCTGTTCTTCGGAGGTGAACTCACCGGCCCTATTAAGAAAAATAAGGCATCGTTTACGCTCGACTTGGAACGCCGAAATATTACCGAGAACGCGTTTATTCTAGCCACGGACTTGAATTCCAGTTTGCTGCCGCAAACGATCAACCAGGCCTTGCTGACGCCGCAGACTCGCACGACCATTGCTCCGCGCGTGGACTACGCCATCAACCAGAACAATACACTGGTGCTGCGCTTTCAAGACGTGAGCATCGGCCTGAATAACCAACTTGGCACGAATGCCCAGGCGGCGGGCCCGGCTGCGAGTTCGACCAGCAGCACCTTTAATCTGCCAACTACCGCGTACAACGAGCGCACGGGCGAAAAAGACGTGCAGGCCATCTTTACCACCATCATCAGCCCGACGGTCATTAACGAAGCACGCTTTCAATACATGCGGACCACGAGCGGATATTTCGGAGCCGGCGACCAGCCCAGCATTTCGGTGGAGGATTCGTTCACCGGCGGCAGCGCGACCGTGGGGAGTTCCAACAACCATACCAACAAGTTGGAGCTGGACAACATGACGACGGTGACGCACGGCGCGCACACCATCAAATGGGGCGGACGCGTGCGGCAATCGTTCAACAACGATTATTCCAACACCAATTTCAACGGGACGTTCACGTTTCTGGGCGGACAGGGCGAGGGGTTGAATTCCGACGGCCAGCCGATCCCGGGGAGTTCGGTCGCGCTCACGGCGCTCCAAGTCTACCAACTGACGCTGCAACTCCAACAGGAAGGCTACACGCCGGCTGAGATCCGTGCCGCCGGCGGAGGCGCGTCCTTCTTCTCATTGAACGCGGGAAATCCGCTGACGCGTGTGGCGCAGTTCGACGTGGGCCTATACGCCAATGACGATTGGCGCGTGAGGCCAAATTTCACCTTGAGCTATGGCTTTCGCTATGAAACGCAGACCAACATTCATGATTACGCCGATTGGTCGCCGCGTCTGGGGATTGCCTGGGGTATCGATGGCGGCGCGCACAAAGCGGCGAAAACCGTATTGCGAGCCGGCTTCGGGATTTTCTACGATCGCGTCGCCGACACCGAAACGCTGGATGCGATCCGCTACAACGGCGTCACGCAGCAATCGTATCTGATTTCAAATCCCGACTTTTTTCCAACCGTTCCGTCGCTCAGTCTGCTGGCAGGCAGCGCGCAGCCGCAGACACTGCAGTTGCTCGCGCCGGATGTGAAGGCGCCGCGAACGTATCAAGCGAATGTGGGAGTGGACCGGCAAATCAATCGTTACTTCCGGCTGAGTGCCAATTACATCGCTAGCCGGGGGATTCATTTGCTGCAGCAAACCGACGCCAACGCTCCCTATCCGGGAACTGAGATTTATCCCTACGGCGATGACACCGTGCGACTCCTGACTGAGTCCGTCGGGTATAGCCGAACCAGCCAGCTCTTCATCAACCCGCAGGTAAATTACAAAAAGCTTTTCCTGTTCGGCTTCTACGCGCTCTCCTACGGCGAAGACAATAACGAGGGGCTGCCGGCCAACCCGTACGATCTGCGGGCCGAGTGGGGGCCCTCGTCTTACGGCGATGTTCGCCATCGCGCCGTACTTGGCACCGGCATACCGCTGCCCTGGAAGATCAGCCTGAGCCCGTTTTTCACCGCCAGCAGTGGAACGCCCTACGACATTACGACTGGTTTGCCCGATCCGGATGGCGATGGCAGTGCGGTGCAACGTCCCGCGCTGATGGATTTGTCCGCGTCGGCTTGCACGGGTACATATCTTAAGTACGAGCCCCGCTATGGTTGTTTCAACTTGAACCCTGCTCCCGGAACACCGACGATCGAGCGCAATGCCGGACGCGGTCCAGCGGCCGTGACGCTGAACTTACGCATTTCGCGCACCTGGGGATTCGGCAGCCTCGGCGAATCCGGGCCGGCGGATAAAAACGCTCCGCCTCCTGGGATGGGCGGGGTACGTGGTGGACCTGGTCCGGGCGGCCCTCCCGGTGGTGGACCAGGCGGCGGTGGACCCCCGCCCGGCGGACCCCCGCCTGCCGGG
>JASIGB010000408.1:0-3907 GCA_030045355.1 Bryobacteraceae bacterium | reverse complement strand
TCCGATGCTGAACGGCGAAGTGATTCGCCTCGACGGCGCCATCCGCATGGCACCGAAATAGCTCGGCCGCGCGTTTCTGAGCCGGCGCGTGAACAAGCGGTCCGCAGCTACTTAATCCAGACCGTCTTGATGTTGCAAAACTCGCGCGGGCCGAACTCGCTCAGCTCGCGGCCGTAGCCCGAGTTTTTCACGCCCCCGAACGGCAGTCGCGGATCGGACGCCACCATGCCATTGACGAACACGGCGCCCGCTTCGACATCGCGAACGAATTGCGTCCGCTCTGCCTCATCGTTCGTCCACACGCTCGAGGCCAGGCCGAAATCGGAATCGTTCGCGATCTCGATCGCCTCCTCGGCGTCTTTCGCGCGGAACAGCATCGCTACCGGGCCGAAAATCTCTTCGTAATATACCGGGCAGCTCTTCGGAATATCGGCCAGGACGGTGGCTTCGTAGAAATTGCCCGGTCCGCTGATGCGTTTGCCCCCGGCGAGCAGCCTCGCGCCTCCCGCAACCGCCCGTTTCACCTGATCGTCCAGTTCGTCAACCCCCGAAGCAGTCGCGATGGGCCCGACCTCGGTCTTCAAATCCATCGGATCGCCGACCTTCAGCGACTTCATGCCTTCGGCAAACCGGCGCTCGAACTCCGCGTAAATCCTTTCGTGCACGATGAAGCGCTTGGCCGCGATGCAGGATTGCCCGTTGTTGATGCAACGTGCCCGCACGGCCGTCTGCGCGGCTTCCTCCACATTGGCGCTAGGCATCACGATGAACGGATCGCTGCCGCCCAATTCGAGCACGGTCTTCTTGATCAGCTTGCCGCACTGCCCGGCTACTTCGCGTCCGGCGGGTTCGCTTCCGGTCAGCGTGGCCGCCACGACGCGCTTGTCTTCCAGCACCCGCGCTACCTGGGACGAACCGATCAGCAGCGTCAGAAACTCGCCATTAGAAAAACCGGCGCGGCACAGGATCTCTTCGATCGCCAGCGCCGATTGCGGGACGTTGGAGGCGTGCTTCAGCAGTCCCGTGTTTCCGGCCATCAGCGCGGGCGCGGCGAATCGAAACACCTGCCAGAACGGAAAATTCCACGGCATCACAGCCAGCACCACCCCCAGCGGCTGGTAGGCGATGTAGCTCTTGCCGGCGTTGGTGGCCACTTCTTCGTCGGCCAGGAACTTCTCAGCGTTGTCCGCGTAATAGCGGCAGGCCCAGGCGCACTTCAGTGCTTCGTCGCCGGCCGATTTGAGCGTCTTGCCCATTTCGAGCGTCATCACGCGCGCCCAGCGGTCCTTCTCCGATTCCAGTATCTCCGCGGCTTTGTGCATCTTGGCCGCGCGATCGGCGAACGAAGTGCGGCGATGCTTGCGAAATGCCTCGTGTGCGGCGCCGATCTTGGCGTCGACCTCGGCGCTCGAAATCGGTGCAAATGTCTTAACGGTTTCCCCGGTGGCGGGATTGATGGTCGCGATTGCCATACACTTCGTTTTGACATTATTGGCGGAAAAAATCAACACTGAGGGCATGAAGAGATTCGCCTTGGTACTGCTGGTAACGACGCTGGCGCTCGCCCAAACGGACATTTCGGGCGAACGGATGCGCGCGCACGTGAAGTTCCTGGCGAGCGATCTGCTGGAAGGGCGCGGTGTCGGCACGCGCGGCGGCGAACTGGCCGCCGACTACATCGCGGCGCAATTCGCCCTCGTGGGGGCCAAGCCGGCGGGAGAAAATAACACCTATTTCCAGCGCGTGCCCATGGTCGGCGTTACGACGTCCGGGAATGCGACGCTCGCAGCGTCCGCCGGTGGTAAGACGGTCTCCTTCCAATGGCTGGACGATTTCGTGGGCGTCAATGAGCTCCAGCAAGCTCAAGATGAGTTCGACGCCGAAGCCATCTTCGTCGGCCACGGCATCGTGGCGCCCGAATTCCATTGGGACGATTTCAAAGGCGTCGACGTAAAAGGCAAGGTGCTGGTGCTGTTCACCAACGAGCCGCCGTCGGAGGATCCCAAATTTTTCGGCGGACGCGCGCTCACCTACTACGGCCGCTGGACCTACAAATACGAAGAAGCCGCGCGTATGGGAGCGAAGGCGGTGCTGATCATCCACACCACGCCCACGGCCGGTTACAGCTACGACGTGGTCCGCAGCTCCTGGGGCAAGGAGGATCCGCAGTTGCAGCGTGAGCCAGGACAACCGGGGCTGGCGTTCGCGGGATGGGTGACCGAGGAAGCGGGTGCGAAGCTGCTCGGGCTCGCGGGAAAAACCGTGGAGGAATTGCTCAACGCCGCCAATTCGCGTGATTTCCGGCCCATTCCGCTGGGCATCCGTATTCGCGCCAACATCCCGAGCGAGATCCGGCAGATTCAATCGAGCAACGTGATCGCGAAGGTGCAAGGTAGCGATTCGCAGCTTAAATCGCAGGCCGTGATCTTCACCGCGCATTGGGATCATCTGGGAATCGGACCGGTGGTTAATGGCGACAACATTTACAACGGCGCGGTGGATAACGCCACCGGCTGCGCGATGATCATCGAAATGGCGCGCGCCTGGGTGGCGCTGGAGCACAAGCCGAAGCGCACGGCGATCTTCATGGCCGTGACGGCGGAAGAGGCCGGGCTGCGCGGAAGCGAATATTACGCCGAGCATCCGGTGGTTCCACTCGCCAACACCGCGCTCGATCTAAATTTCGACGCGTTCTATCCGTTCGGCCGCACCAAGGATGTTTCTGTCACTGGCGCGGACCGGACTACGGCTTGGCCCGTCGTTGAAGAAGCGGCGAAGCGCATGAACCTCACGATCAAGCCCGAGGCGCATCCGGAACAGGGCGAGTATTACCGCTCCGATCATTTTTCCTTCGCGCACGCGGGAGTGCCCTCGTTTTCAATCAGCCTGGGCACGGATTACTACGGCAAACCCGCCGGCTACGGCGACAAGATTTTCGAGGAATACAACGACAAGCATTACCATCAGCCGTCGGACGAATATCACGACGATTGGGATTTCTCGGGGATGGAGGAAGCGGCGAAATTCGGATTTCTGATCGGGATGACGGTCGCCAACGAGCCGCAGCTTCCCTCCTGGCACGCGGGCGATGAGTTTCTCCCCGCGCGCTTAGCGGAACCGAACTGAGGGTGCCGATGCGCACCCATTTGTTCACCGTGGTGATGGAGTTTGACGGTACCAACTCCGTAAGTCAATTCGTGGCGTCGGATGCTGAGATGGCTCTGAGTTTGTGGCTGAAAGGACTCACAAAGGCCTGGGCGTACGGGTTGAGCCGGGCGTCGGCAGAGAAACTGCGGAAGGCTCTTCTGCACTCGCGGGAGCTACAGGGGTCGACTCAACCGGTGCCGATTGAAGGCATGACGAACGTTCGGTGCGAAACTTGTGCCGTCGGGCGGAAACATGCTCTATTGAACATCGTGCAGACATCCCGAAAGTAGGATTCCTCGTATTCCTCGAATTCCTCGGATTCCCGGCGGGTGTTTAAGACCGGCGTGGCTAAGGCGCGTCGCCCACGATTATTGCTCGATCTTTGCCGTCTGAATGTAATCGAGCATCGGGAACTGGCTCTGCAAATATGCGTTGCCTTGCGTCTGGATCTGATTTTGATCCGGCATCTCGCCGTAGCCCGCATACAGGCTCTCCACCACGTTCAGCCCGCTGATCACTTGACCGAACGGCGCGAAACCCTGCGCGTCGAGTGACGGGTTGTCTTTCAGATTGATGAAAAGCTGCGTGGTGCGCGTATTCGGGCCGCTGGTGGCGAACGTGATGGTTCCCGTTTTGTTGCTCTCGGTGACAGGATCGTCGGAAATTGTTTTATCGCGCCACTTGGCCTGCACCGCCGGATCACCGTGGATGCCCCATTGCACGACGAAATTCGGCACGATGCGGAAAAATCGGTTCCCCT